>NZ_JBRIMB010000057.1:0-30584 GCF_052977265.1 Shewanella sp. 0m-8
CTAGAACCTAGAACCTAGAACCTAGAACCTAGAACCTAGAACCTAGAACCTAGAACCTAGAACCTAGAACCTAGAACTCGTTAATACTCGAGCTAGATTTTAAAATCATGTATGGAAACAGAAATGGATTATTTATCAGTTAACCAGCAAGGTTGGGATAGGCGTGTACAGACCCACGTTACTTCAGCGTTTTATGATGTCGCAGGTTTTCTTGCGGGTAAGAGTTCACTGCAAGAGATAGAGCTGGCTAACTTAGAGGTTAAAGGTAAAAATCTACTGCATCTGCAATGTCACTTTGGCCTCGATACCTTGTCGTGGGCACGTATGGGCGCCAATGTTACCGGTGTCGATCTATCGCCCGCCGCGATTACTCAGGCGCAGTCACTTGCTGAGCAGACTAAGCTAAATGCGCAGTTTATTTGTAGTGATGTGTATAGCGTGACAGAAAGCATAAGCCAACAGTTTGATCTGGTTTTTACTTCATATGGTGCGATTGTATGGCTACCGGATCTCGATAAGTGGGCGCAAATAATAGCGAGCAAGTTGGTGGCTGGTGGCCAGTTTTATATGGTGGAGTTCCACCCAGCGCAGGCAGTGTTTGAGGGCTATAGCTATTTTCATCAAGATGCGCCCGATATAGAAGATGAAGTGACCTATACCGAGAACGCTAATGACGATACCCATACCTTTATGAGTTGGTCGCACTCGTTGTCTGATGTGATTAACGCGCTGATCAAAGCAGGGCTAGAAATTAACTCGTTAGATGAATTCCCCTTTAGCCCCTATAACTGTTTCGAGGGCTTAACTGAAGAATTGGTCGAAGTGGAACTGCCGCAAGGTTCTGAGCAGCGACAGCGCTATTTTGTTGAGCAAAAAGGGCAGCGTTTGCCGTTAACCTATGCGATATCTGCGACTAAAAAGCGCTAAAAATGGCGGGAAATACCTTATCGGTAAAGGTGTTGGGCACGCTTTTTGAAGTAAAAACAGCGCCAAGAGGCGCTGTTTTCGTATGTTTGAATACTAGAGCGGCAGAATTAGTGGCCTCTTAGCACTGGGTACTTAAGGTATTGATTATCAAAGTATGGGCTTCGCTCATAGAACCAGCGTAACCTTGCCTTGGGGTTTGCGGCAAACTCAGGGTCGTTAAGTGACTTATCAAACTCAGCCAGCAGAGCGGGATCATCCTTTAGCATCTGCGCGGCGAGTGGTTCTACGGCATAGTTTTCAATATATTCGGTACGAGTAAATATCGGATTGAAAAATCCCCACTGGAACAGGGAGTCCGGCGATTGTGGCTCAAGTAGCAATATGGCGAGATCGCCTAAAGGCTGCTTTGTATCGATGCGAACGGTACCAGCAGGTAGCTGGGCGTCTATAGCCTGGCTAGAGACTGTCGCCTTTACACGTTGACGCCCCTCATAATCATTATTGGCAAAGCTTGGCTCGGAAAATTGATATTGTTGTAGCGTGAGTTCTGTTGGTTTGCTTAGTGTCGTCATGCGAATACCGTGAACACTTAAACGCTCGATAACCTCTTGCCACTGTGGTGGAATGTAATAGGCATCAGGACGGTTAACCTTGATATCGGCTTTCGTGCCGCCAATGACAGGCAGGTTGGCATATAGTTTAGGCTCACCGTTCCAGCGCACGATATCGTTACCACTAATAGCGCTTTGCTCTAGCGTGTAGCCAATACCTTTAAAGTCCCAGCCCTGTGCTTGCTGCTCTTGTTGCCAAGTTAAGGTGACTCTAGGTGAATAGCGATATTTGTCCTGCTTAATTGCAGATTTCAGCTTGGTGCTATCGTTGGCAATGGCTTTAAGGCTGGATTCGAGCATCACATAGGTGCCGAGTACCCGTTGTTTAAACGGTTTTAAGCTGTGATTTTCTATTAAAATAGTCGGCAGATGACGCGCATCACCATAACCGTTAGAAAAGCGTGGGCTAGCGTTCCACAATGACATGCCTTTGGTGATGTCTGCATTATCTATCGCAAATACTAATGGTCCAGGCACATGTCCTTGCTCGGTCAATGATGACTCTATGGCGGGGCGGTAGCTGTTTTCTAGCCAGTTGTAGATCGCAGGGCTCTGTCCTTGGGCTAGGTTGTAGCCAAAAGTGACATCGTATTGATAGTCGATGCCGTCGGTAACATGCACGTCGATATACAAGTCTGGCTGCCAAATATTGATCGCCCGTAGCATATGCTGCATCTCTGGGGTGTCGGCTTTGGCGTAATCTCGATTTAGGTTTAAGTTTTGCGCTGTAGTGCGCCAGCCCATATTAACCGGACCTCTTTGATTCACCCGGTTGTATTCGCTTGAGCGTTCGTGACCATCGACACTGAAAATAGGCACAAAGAGTAAGTTGGCCTTATCGAGTAGCTCAGCTTTACCGTTAAACACGATATCGCGTAGCAACATCATGCCTGCATCTTTACCGTCAATTTCGCCAGAGTGGATCCCTGCCTGCACCAGTAAAGTAGGCTTGTTGTTGCTTGATAAGCTTGCTGCATCATCGAAACCCTCTTTTGAGGCGACAATCATCCAGATCTCACGCCCCTGCGGACTCTGTCCAATGCTGACTTTTTTCAGCATATCGCTTTGGCTAATGAGTTTGTCTAACCAGGCAAAGGTTTCGTCATAGCTGGGGCTGGTTTTAAGGCCATTCTGTTCAAAGGGTGTCGCCCAATCAGCATCTGCCGCCACGAGTAAAGACTCGCTATCGCCATGCCAAGGCATGATGGGTGGCAATATCCCATCGTTGATATAGGTGGTGGCTAATTGAGGAGATGCAGCATGGTCGTGGCTGCTGGCTTGGTTAGCCGCAAGGCTGAAGTTACTCGTGCTGACAGCCAATAAGGCGATGGCCGATAAGGGGGTTAAGCGCATGGTCGGGTACCCAATCTTAAGATCTGTTTTGAATTATTATTAGGCGGTTATATTTCCTTAAACGAGTGATAAGTGCAACAGCGCAACTGTTTCTAAATATGAGTTTCAATTGCTTTCAACTTTCGAATGGGTGCAGATATAGATAGGCCTTAGGTTTGAGTGAGGAGCCTAAGGCCTATATATTTATGCGTCGCAGCTAATTTCAAACCATCCGTGATTCAAGTTGCATGGGGAGCGTCGGCCTAGCTGATGGCGACTTCAGTTTCATCTTCAAAAATGGCCTCAATTGGCATTGCAAATAACCGCGCCACCTTAAAAGCTAACGGCAAACTCGGATCATACTTGCCTTTTTCAATGGCATTAACGGTTTGGCGAGAGACTTCGAGTTTGTCTGCCAAGTCGGCTTGGGTCCAGTCGCGCTCAGCTCGGAGCACTTTTAGACGATTCTTCATCGGTAACTGATCCTTCCTTTAATAATGCCGACCATGTAAGTCACAGCGATTAACGCAATGAGGTAGGCGGCATTGAGTGGCGGCACAATACCGCTATTTGCCAATATTGAATAGCTGGAAAAGCTAATAATTGTGACGCCAACCGACAACGCTAAGGCATCGAGCTGCACCTTGCGCTCCATCTCATCGAGCTGTACGAGAAAATGTCGATAAGATACCAACATGGCAATACCGATAAGTGTGTGTATGGAAAATGCTAAGGTGATTAACAAGCCGCTGTTGAGTAATTCATGCTCACTTAAAAAGATGCTTATCATTAATGTGAGCGCCCAAAAGAGCGCTAGTAGATTCACTCTATTGGCATTTTTAAGATCGCGCTTAGGTAAACCCTTGGCGCATATCGCTTCGATGATTTTCATGATTACAGTTCCTTGTGTATTGGCTTTAATATTATCGATGTAAAGCTTGCTTGACTTAAACAGTAGCGGCTTGAAAATCACAAGTCAAGCTTGCTTTACTTTAAGTTTGCTTGGCTTTACACCTTTATTTAGAACGAGTACTGAGGGCACTTGAGGTTGCTATCTAATTTATAAGTGGTTTTAGGAGGTTTTAGACAAAAAAATCCCAGCATAGGCTGGGATCCTTATTAGCGTAAAATACTAAGTTTGACAGTACTTCGCTTATTGTGGCGCTCAAAATTGGGCGCTGGGCTTAAAGCTTATTAAGCGTTAGGGCCGGCATTTTTGATTGAATCCGGTACCTGATACTTCTCGAAGTTAGCCTTAAAGCTGTCAGCAAGGTGCTGAGCAAATTCGGCATACTTAGCTTTATCATCCCACGTGTTGACAGGGTTGAGTAACTTGCTGTCTACGCCAGGGATGGCTACGGGTACATGTAGGTTTAGTTTCTCTAAGTACTCAGTTTCAACGTCTTTTAGCTCACCTGATACGATGGCATCGACAATAGCGCGAGTTGTTGGAATGTCAAAACGCTTACCAATACCGTGTGGACCGCCAGTCCAGCCTGTGTTAACCAGGTAAACTTGACTACCGAAAGACTCGATACGCTTCATCAGTAGCTCAGCATAAACACCTGCTGGGCGTGGGAAGAATGGCGCACCAAAACAGGTTGAGAAAGTCGACTGAATAGCGGCTGTTGAGCCCATCTCAGTAGAACCTACTTTAGCGGTATAACCCGACAAGAAGTGGTAAGCGGCTTGCTCCTTGGTCAGCTTAGATACTGGTGGCAGAACACCTGAAACGTCACAGGTTAAGAACACTACCGCATGTGGCTCTGCGCCGCAGTTATCGAGCTTACGCTGTGCGATATGCTCCAGCGGGTATGCTGCACGGGTGTTTTCTGTCAGTGTTGAATTGGTGTAATCCGGTACACGATTTTCATCGGTGACGACGTTCTCAAGCACGGTACCGAAACGAATCGCATCCCAGATCACTGGCTCGTTCTTCTGGCTCAGATCGATACATTTTGCGTAGCAACCGCCTTCGATATTGAAAACACCGCCGGGTGCCCAACCGTGCTCATCATCACCGATAAGGAAACGCTTAGGATCGGCTGAAAGGGTCGTTTTACCTGTGCCCGATAGACCGAAAAACAGCGTGGTATCGCCATCGCTGCCAACGTTAGCCGAGCAATGCATTGGCAATACGCCCTTAGCGGGTAGCAAGAAGTTCTGTACTGAGAACATCGATTTTTTCATTTCACCAGCATACTTAAGGCCTGCTAACAGGACTTTACGCTCGGCAAAGTTAATAATGACAGTCGCGTCAGAGTGAGTGCCATCGCGCTCAGGAACACACTCAAAACCTGGTGCATTCATGATCTGCCATACTGGCTTGTCGGCCACATTAAATTCTTCAGGTACGATGAATAAGTTGCGAGCAAACAGCTGGTGCCATGCGTATTGAGTGGTGACTTTTACGGGTTGATAGTGCTCTTTGCTTGCGCCGACCTCTAAGTTTGATACAAAGGTATCTTTATCACTCAGGTAAGCTTCTACGCGGTTCCAAAGTGCGGTAAATGCATCGGCTTCGAAAGGTTTGTTTACTGCTCCCCATTCGATATCAGCTTCAGAGCCTGGCTCTTTAACGATAAAGCGGTCATTAGGAGAACGGCCTGAGCGCTCACCCGTCTTTGCAACTAAAGCACCATTAGCGGTCAATTCGCCTTCCCCACGCGCTAACGCAAGTTCGACTAATTGGCCTGTTGAAAGGTTAAGGTACTCGCGGTTTGATCCATCCGGCATAGGTAAGGTCTCCATCTTTAAGGTTATAATTGTGTGCTGATCTATAGCGCCAGCTTTTATTTGTGAGGATTGTAACGTATGCAGATATGAATGTGTGCTCTAGATCAAAAAAAATGACAAAAAGTGATTTTGGAGTGTTTTTTGTTGACATTTTTATAGGCTAGTTAAAATGAATTAGACTTAATTTTGAATATAAAAAAGGCGCTCTTAGAGCACCTTTAATTGGTTGTTTAAACGCGTAAGCTCAACGGTATTTATTGAGTGATATTGCTACTTTGAGCGTCGGCAAAGATGGCTTCAACATCAATAGAGTCAAAGATATATTTGCTATTACAGTATTCACAGCCCATTTCAATTTGACCTTCTTCAGCAAGAATAGAGTCGACCTCTTCTTTTGCTACTGTGCGAATGGCTTTTGCACTGCGCTCTTTTGAACAGGTACATTTGAATGTCACAGCGACAGGTTCAAATAAACGGACTTCTTCTTCGTGATATAAGCGATGCAATATCTCTTCCGCTTCAAGCGTAAACATCTCTTCTTGTTTAACGGTTTCAGTCAGTATTGATAAGTGCTCAAATTCTTCGTTGTGATTGCCATCAGTTGGCAATACTTGCAGGAATATACCCGCAGCTTGCTTAGTGTCGGCAAATAGCTTGATTTTGGTTGGTAGCTGCTCAGATTGTTCGAAATAACCTTCTAAACATTGCGCTAGGGTTTCTTTATCTAGCGCGACAACACCTTGATAACGCTCACCGTCATCAGGCGTTAGTGTGATAACCATATAGCCTTTACCAAACATCTGCTGCAGATTAGCATTGTCGCTAATCTCGCCGTTCCAACGTGATACGCCGCGCAGCTGTTGTAGGTTATTACCGTTGATTACCGCTAACGATACTGGGCCGTCACCTTGCAGTTGGATGCTGATATCACCACTAAACTTTAAGGTCGCGGTTAGTAATGACGTTGACGCCATTAGCTCGCCCAATAGCATTTGGATAGCTAGTGGGTATTCATGCGCTGCAAGTACTTCTTGGTAGCTGCTTTCTAGCTGTACCAATTCGCCGCGTACGCTAGCGTTTTCAAATAGGTAACGATTTAGGTTGTCTTTGTTCATCTGTTCGTTCATCTGTTCGTTCATTTCGTTTTCCAATTTTTAGCTTTCTTTAAAGCGCATAATCTGGCGACGTTGTTTCTTATCCGGCTTCTGTTCGGGAGCGGGATTATTAAGAATATTTAAACGTCTCTGCTCAGCATAGGTTTCTCGCTTGGCTATGCTTTGCGGTGTTTCTTCATAAAGGGTTTGTGCTATCGACCCTTTTTGGCGGTGTTCTGACAATTTGACTATGACAATCTCTTTTTCGTCATAGCCTTGTCGTAATCTAATGGTGGCGCCAAGTTCTGCGTATTTGCTCGATTTTGCTCGCTGACCGTTATAGTGTACTTTACCACCATTAATCATCTCTTTTGAGATGGCGCGCGTTTTATAAAAGCGTGCAGCCCAGAGCCATTTATCAAGCCTTACTTTAATTGCTTGTTGCTCGTCGTCATTCATGAGCGACTCCAGTGAGAAATTAACTATTATAAAGTAGGGTGAGCTCACAAGCTCAGCAGGAATATACAAATCTTTACTGTCTGGCTGGTAAAATAGTGGCAGGCTTCACACCCTTTTTAGGCGCGTAAAGTTAGCATATCCGGTCAATTATCGCCAACATTGCTGCAGTTATGGTCTTGTTGCTAAAAGCAGTGTAGGTTAGCATGAGTCAGGATTTACTAAATTATTATAATCAGAACAGAGACCTGTACAGAGGGTCCACATAAATATGGATTTATTAGATAAGTTTTTAACCAAAGCGGCTGGTGTGCCTCAAAAGCCCGTCAGCACGGCGGTATTTAGCATTGGGCTTTTGATAGCTCTTTACTTATTAGCTCAAATCACATGGAAATTAGTACCTGAGAACTCAGCGACCACGCGCTGGGTACCTACCCCTGTGGCAAGCAATGCTAGCGGCCAAGTCAATATTCTTGGTCTGCAACAACTCTCCCTTTTTGGTCAGCCTGATGCAGCGGGTGCCAAGCCTAAAGCCGCTCCGGTTGAAGAAATTATTACCGATGCCCCTAAAACATCACTTTCTATTCAGCTGACTGGTGTCGTGGCCTCGACGACTGAAAAGAAAGGGTTAGCGGTTATCGCCTCTAGTGGTAGTCAAGACACTTACGGCTTAGGTGACAAGATTAAAGGGACTTCAGCCTCACTCAAAGAGGTGTATGCCGACCGCATTATTATTACCAATAGTGGTCGTTACGAGACCTTGATGCTAGACGGTTTGGATTACGATACCAACGGCGCAGCGAATCAACAGTTGCAAAAAGCCAAGAGTGCATCTAAAGGTAAAACTATCGATAATCGCAATAATCGCACGGTAGCTGCTGAATTGAGTCAATCCAGAGAAGCCATTTTGGCCGATCCGGGTAAGATAACCGACTATTTATCAATTTCGCCAGTGAAGAGCGCTGGAGAGCTGAGTGGGTATAGGCTTAATCCGGGTAAAGATCGAGAACTGTTTAAGCAGGCTGGTTTTAAAGCCAATGATTTAGCCAAATCAATTAATGGCTATGACTTGACTGATATGGGGCAGGCGCTAGAAGTGATGGCGCAGTTACCTGAAATGACAGAAGTCGCCTTAATGGTTGAGCGAGATGGTCAGTTAGTCGAAATTATGTTTAGTCTGCCAGAGTAATCTTGGCCGAAGATAACAATAGAATTTGCAGTAATACAAAATTTTAGTTTGCCGCAACGAAAGGGTTTAGGGGAAGTATAACAATGAATAATAAGCGGATTAGACGCAGACTAATCGCCGGTATGGTGATGGGGGCTTCTTTATTGGCGCCTCAACTTGCTTGGTCTGAGCAATATGCGGCTAACTTTAAAGGCACTGATATTCAAGAGTTTATCAATATTGTTGGTAAAAACTTGGACCGGACAATTATTGTCGACCCTACCGTTCGTGGCAAAATAAACGTTCGTAGTTACGATCTACTTACCGACGAACAATACTACCAATTCTTTCTCAATGTATTGCAAGTCTATGGTTATGCGGTTGTCGAAATGGACAACAACATCATCAAGGTGATTAAAGATAAAGATGCTAAGACGGCAGCTATCCGTGTTGCCGATGATAATGCACCAGGACTCGGCGACGAGATGGTGACGCGTATTGTCGCCCTTTATAACACCGAAGCTAAGCAGCTTGCCCCTTTGCTTAGGCAGCTTAACGATAATGCCGGTGGCGGTAACGTAGTTAACTACGATCCTTCAAACGTATTGATGCTTTCTGGCCGTGCGGCTGTGGTGAATAAGTTAGTCGAAATTGTTCGTCGTGTTGATAAGCAAGGTGACACCGCTGTTGAAGTGGTAAAACTGGAATTCGCATCAGCGGGTGAAATTGTTCGTATCATCGATACCCTTTATCGCTCTACTGCAAACCAAGCGCAGATGCCGGGTCAGGCGCCAAAAGTTGTAGCGGACGAGCGTATCAATGCCGTCGTCGTGAGTGGCGATGAAAAAAGCCGTGAGCGTGTGGTTAAACTCATTAAAAAACTGGATGCTGAACAAGCAAACAGTGGCAACACTAAGGTGCGTTACTTACGTTACGCTAATGCAGAAGACTTAGTTGAAGTGCTAACGGGCTTTGCTGAGCAGCTTGTTGATGACAAGGGCGCGCCTCAAGGCGGTGGCAGTAAGCGTCGTAACGAAATCAATATTATGGCGCATGCCGATACCAATGCTTTGGTGATCAGTGCCGAGCCAGATCAGATGCGCACCATTGAAAGCGTCATCAATCAGCTCGATATTCGCCGCGCACAGGTGCTCGTTGAAGCGATTATCGTTGAGGTCGGAGAAGGCGATGATGTTGGCTTTGGCATTCAGTGGGCGACAGAAGCTGGCGGTGGAACTCAGTTTAATAACTTAGGTCCTACCATTGGTGAAATTGGTGCAGGTATTTGGCAGGCGCAAGGGGAAGAGGGATCAACCGTTTGTGACGGCACTATTTGTACCGAGAACCCAGATACCCGAGGCGACATCACTTTACTTGCGCAAGCACTGGGTAAGGTCAACGGTATGGCGTGGGGTGTGGCGATGGGCGACTTTGGCGCCTTGATCCAAGCCGTTTCAAGCGATACTAAGTCAAATGTATTGGCAACACCTTCAATTACCACGCTTGATAACCAAGAAGCCTCATTTATCGTCGGTGATGAAGTGCCTATTCTTACCGGTAGCCAAAACTCCAGTAATGGTAACAGCAACCCATTCCAAACCGTTGAACGTAAAGAGGTGGGCGTTAAGCTTAAAGTGGTACCACAAATCAACGAAGGAACCTCGGTTAAGCTAACGATTGAACAGGAAGTGTCTGGCATCAATGGTAAAACCGGTGTCGACGTGACGTTTGCTACTCGCCGTTTAACGACAACCGTGATGGCAGATTCTGGCCAAATTGTGGTGCTTGGTGGTTTGATTAAAGAAGAAGTACAAGAGTCGGTGCAAAAGGTACCATTCCTGGGCGATCTTCCTATTATTGGTCATCTGTTTAAGTCGTCTTCTAGCGGTAAGAAAAAAACCAACTTGATGGTATTTATTAAGCCAACGATTATTCGTGATGGTATCACTATGGAAGGTATTGCTGGGCGTAAGTACAACTACTTCCGCGCATTGCAGCTTGAGCAGCAAGAGCGTGGCGTTAACTTAATGCCAAATACCGATGTGCCCATTCTCGAAGAGTGGGATCAAGAAGCGTATCTACCCGATGATGTTAACGAAGTACTAAATCGTTACAAAGCAGGTAAAGGCTTAGACACTAAGATGCGTCAAACCGACCCGACACTTAAGAGCATCTCTGATAGTAAAGACGCTGATAGCGGCAAACAAACTACCGATGCTGAAACCGTGACAGATAAAGAATCCGCAGATGAGTGAGAGTCAAATTCAAGCCGATGAAGATCTAGCAAAAGTGTCTAACGAGCTTGGGCTAGTATCTGAACAAGAGGCCGATCTGGTCTTTCATTCAAATAGCAAAGAGCGTTTGCCATTTGCCTTCGCACACCGTTTTAAAGTGGCATTGGCGACTGATGAAGGTGAATTATCGCTATATCATGCGCAAAGCACACCGTTGAGCGCCTTGCTTGAGGTGCGCCGTTATTGCGGTAAAGAGTTACCGCTTATTCAGCTTGAAGATGCTGCGTTTGAGTCGCGTTTAACTCAAGTTTATCAGGCTAACTCCTCTGAAGCGCAACAGATGATGGAAGATATTGGCAATGAGATGGATCTATTCACTCTTGCCGAAGAGTTGCCACAAACTGAAGACTTGTTAGAGGGCGATGATGATGCGCCGATTATTAAGTTAATTAACGCATTATTATCTGAGGCTATCAAAGAAGAAGCGTCAGATATTCATATCGAAACCTACGAGAAGCAGTTAATTGTACGCTTCCGTGTTGACGGTATTTTGAAAGAAGTCCTCAAGCCGAATCGTAAACTTTCATCTTTGTTAGTATCGCGTATTAAAGTGATGGCGCGTCTAGATATTGCAGAGAAGCGCGTACCACAAGATGGGCGTATTTCACTGCGTATTGCTGGCCGTGCGGTAGACGTACGTGTATCGACTATGCCATCAAGTCATGGTGAGCGAGTGGTGTTGCGTCTTCTCGACAAAAATGCCGGTAATTTAGATTTAGAGCAGCTGGGTATGACGGAGTCTGTGCGTCATAAGTTTGATGAACTTATTCGTAGACCACATGGCATTATTTTGGTGACCGGTCCAACGGGTTCGGGTAAAAGTACCACGCTGTACGCAGGTCTGACTGAACTTAATTCAAAAGACACCAACATTCTTACGGTTGAAGACCCAATAGAATATGAGCTTGAAGGCATTGGTCAAACTCAAGTTAACACTAAAGTGGATATGACCTTCGCCCGTGGCTTACGTGCTATTTTGCGTCAAGATCCTGATGTGGTGATGATTGGTGAAATCCGAGATCTTGAAACCGCGCAGATTGCCGTTCAGGCATCGCTAACAGGCCATATGGTTATCTCAACCTTGCATACCAATACTGCATCGGGCGCGATTACCCGTTTGCAAGATATGGGTGTCGAGCCTTTCCTGGTTTCTTCAAGTTTACTCGGCGTACTCGCTCAGCGTCTTATTCGTACTCTGTGCCCAAGCTGTAAAGAGGCGCACATACCAGATGATCGTGAAAGAGAGTTGTTAGGTATTACCGGTGACGATACACGGGTTATTTTCCGTGCCAAGGGATGTTTGGCATGTGGTCACAATGGCTACCGTGGCCGTACGGGTATTCATGAGTTATTAACTGTCGATGATACCGTACGTGAACTTATCCATACTGGTCGAGGCGAGCTCGCTATCGAGAAACACATTCGTCAATCAGTGCCGAGCATTCGTCATGACGGTATGAGTAAAGTGCTTGCGGGTAAAACGACCCTTGAAGAAGTGCTGCGTGTCACTCGAGAGGAGTAAGCGATGCCAGCATTTGAATACAAAGCATTAGATAAAACCGGTAAACAGCAAAAGGGTGTGGTCGAGGCCGATACGGCAAGACATGCCCGAACGCAGTTAAGAGAACAGCGCTTAATGCCACTGGAAATTACCCCGGTGGTAGACAAAGAGAGTAAAGCCAAATCAGCAGGCTTAAGCTTTTTAAAGCGTGGTATCTCTACGGCAGAGCTGGCACTCATTACTCGCCAAATTGCCACCTTGGTAGCAGCAGGCTTACCCGTTGAAGAAGCGTTAAAAGCGGTGGGTCAACAGTGTGAGAAAGACCGCTTAGCTAGCATGATTATGGCAGTTCGCTCGCGAGTGGTAGAGGGTTATAGCCTCGCTGACTCGATGGCAGAGTTCCCGCATATTTTTGATGAGCTATATCGCGCTATGGTCGCGTCTGGCGAAAAGTCGGGCCATTTAGAAGTGGTTTTGAATCGCCTTGCTGACTACACCGAGCGTCGTCAACAGCTCAAAAGTAAAATGACCCAGGCGATGATTTATCCTATCGTGCTGACCGTGGTCGCCATCGGTGTTATTGCCATCTTGCTTGCAGCGGTTGTTCCGCAGGTTGTTGGTCAGTTTGAACATATGGGGCAAGAGTTACCTTGGACGACCGAGCTATTGATTGCATCGTCTGACTTTATCCGAGATTACGGACTGGTTGTATTGGTCGCGATTGTTGGTCTGTTCTTTATTGCTAAACGTTTGCTGGTCTCCCCTAAAAATCGCATGAAATACGACAGTATGTTGCTGCGTTTACCAGTGATCAGTAAAGTGAGTAAGAGTCTTAACACGGCGCGTTTTGCGCGAACCTTAAGTATTTTGACCGCAAGTTCAGTGCCTCTGCTTGATGCAATGCGCATTGCCAGTGACGTGCTGGTCAATGTTAAGGTTAAAACGGCTGTTGAGGATGCGACCCTACGGGTTCGAGAAGGTACAAGTTTGGGCACGGCGCTTGCCAATACCAAACTTTTTCCGCCCATGATGCTCTATATGATTACCTCAGGTGAAAAAAGTGGCCAGCTTGAGCAGATGCTTGAGCGTGCTGCCGATAACCAAGACCGAGAGTTTGAGTCCAATGTGACTATCGCTTTAGGGGTGTTCGAACCTATGTTAGTTGTTAGCATGGCTGCTGTGGTTCTATTTATTGTTCTTGCTATTCTTCAGCCAATTTTAGCGCTGAATAATATGATTAGTGGTTAATACTCACTGTTAGTGGCAACTCGCTTGTCACTGAAGTTGTGATTTTTTTAGTTTAAGGAATTTGTTAATGCAAACACGTAATAAGCAACAAGGTTTTACCCTATTAGAAGTGATGGTGGTGATTGTTATTCTAGGTATTTTGGCCTCTATGGTGGTACCTAATTTGATGGGTAACAAAGATAAAGCTGACCAGCAGAAAGCGGTTTCAGATATTGTTGCATTAGAAAATGCCTTGGACATGTACAAGTTGGATAACAGTGTGTACCCAACGACTGAACAAGGTCTTGAAGCATTAGTGCAAAAGCCAACAATTTCTCCAGAGCCACGTAACTACCGTGCAGACGGTTATGTTAAGCGTCTACCACAAGATCCATGGCGCAATGACTACCTGCTATTGAGCCCAGGTGAAAACGGTAAGTTAGATATCTTCAGTACGGGACCAGACGGTCAAGCCGGTACAGAAGATGATATCGGTAACTGGAATCTGCAAAATTTCCAATAAAATGAACACGCCGCGAGTTAACCTAGCGCGCCAAACGGGCTTCACCTTAATGGAGGTGTTGCTCGTTGTTTTGCTTATGGGGCTTGCTGCGACTGCAGTCACCTTAGGCATGGGTGGTGCCAGCAAAGAAAAAGCGCTGGAGCGAACCGCGCTGCAGTTCATGATGTCCACTGAAATGGTGCTAGATGAAACCGTCCTAAGCGGTCATTTCATCGGTATTGTTATAGAAGACACCGGTTACAAATATGTCTATTACGATGAAGGAAAGTGGAAGCCATTAGCGCAAGACAGGTTGCTTGCTGAGCGTGAGATGGAGCCAGGTGTTGAATTGGTTTTAGTGCTCGATGGCTTGCCTTTAGTGCAAGAAGATGAAGAGCAAGACTCTTGGTTTGATGAACCACTTATTGAAAAGTCTGAAGACGACAAAAAGAAGTTCCCTGAGCCACAAATCTTACTATTTCCCAGTGGTGAGATGAGCGCATTTGAGCTGTCTTTTGTGAGTGAAGATGAGATGAAGCAAGATATCGAGGTGGTGGTGTTTGGTGATGCCCTCGGACGCTTGCGAATGGGCTTTGAAGATGAAGAAGTCTTATGACTAGGTTGAATAAGCAAAAAGGCATGACCTTGCTAGAGGTGATTGTCGCTTTAGCAGTGTTTTCCATTGCTGCAGTATCAATCACTAAAAGCCTAGGCGAACAGATCGCCAATATGCCTATTTTAGAAGAACGCACCATGGCGCAATGGGTGGCTCATAACCAGATGGTTGATGCCAGACTCGAGACTAAGTTTCCCGAAATTGGTCGCAAAGACGGTCAAGTAGAGTTAGCCAATCAAGACTGGTATTGGCGTAAAGAGGTCGTTAAAACGACCGATGATAATTTTAGAATGATCCGTATAAGTATCAGCGATGATGAACGATTTTCGCGAACCATCGCTGAAGTGAGCAGTTATGTGCTTAAAGCAGATTAAAACTCAGCGGGGCTTTACCTTGTTAGAGATGCTCATCGCCATCGCTATTTTTGCGATGCTAGGTTTGGCTGCCAATACTGTGTTGAGTACCGTGATGAAAAACGATACCGCAACCAGAGAGTTTGCCACCAAGTTAAAGGCGATGCAGCAAGGTTTTGGGGTGATTGAACGCGATCTAAACCAAATGGTAGCGCGAACACCAAGATTGCTTGAGGGTGGGCGAGGTACAACGGTTTTCCAGACCGGCAGCAATATGCTCGACTCGGAATCTGAGTCGTTGGTATTTTTTCGCTTAGGTTGGTTAAATCCTGATGGCTTATTGCCAAGAGGAAGTTTGCAGTCGGTCGCTTATGTGGTGATTGACGGGCAACTACAGCGTTGGTATTACCCTTATCCAGAGCCTGAAATTGGCGCCGAGCCGATTAAAACCGTGATTATGGATAAGGTCATTTCAGTTGAATACGCCTTTTTCGCAGATGATAAGTGGGAGCGTAAGACCGACGCAACTAAATTACCCAAAGCGATCGCAATGGAAATTGAATTTGAAGATATTGGTAAAGTTCAACGTAAATTCTTAGTGCCGACGGGAGCGCTTGCTGGAAGTAATGACGACACTAGCAATGCTGGTAACGATCAATCGGTACCCGATGGCAACCGAGATAATGGTAAAGAGCAAGATGGCAAAGGGCCGGGAGAATAAGCATGCGCAATAAACAAGGTGGCGTGGCCCTTATCGTTGTGCTCTTGATTGTGGCCATGGTTGCGATTATTGCTACCAATATTACCTCTCGTAATCAGCTGTCGGTTAGGCGCACATTGAACATGGCGCAGTATGACCAAGCTTTTTGGTATGCGATTTCCGCTGAAGAGATCGCAAAAAAGGTACTGAAACAAGACTTAGAAGATTCAGACACGGTAAATTTACAGCAGTACTGGGCATTGGCTGATGTGATATTTCCAGCAGAAAAGGGCGAAATAGCCGGTAAAATTAGCGATATGCGATCTTGTTTTAACGTTAACTCGTTATCTGCGCCTAGTGAGAAAGTTGAGAATGGTCAACCTAAAATGCCACTCCCCGCGGTGCAATTTAAAGGTTTGCTGGTCGCGCTGGGAATGGACGAATTCGCTGCGGAGCGATTAGCACAGACGGCTAAAGACTATATCGATGAAGATCAGACGGCAGGGCCATATGGCGCAGAAGATGCCGAGTATGAGTCACGTAATGTGCCTTATCGAGCAGCGAATACCTTGATGAGTCATAAGAGTGAGCTGCGAGCTGTGATGGGCTTTACCCAGGATATTTACCTTAAACTTGCACCTTACGTATGTGCGATCCCGGGCAATACGACGCAGGTTTTGAACGTCAATACCGTCCCTGTAGAGCAAGCAGCGTTAATCGCAGGTATGTTAGATAATAAAATTTCCGTTGGTGAGGCTGAAAGTATTATCAATCAGCGACCGCTCGATGGCTACGATAAGATTGATGAGTTTTGGGAAAATTCTTCAATCGCGTCTTTAGCAGGTGATGCCAAACTCAAATCGAGTTTTGGGGTAACGAGTAAGTACTTTTTGCTCGAAGCTGGGGCCAAAGTGGATACCGCTGTATTTAGATTAGAAAGCGTGCTGTACGGCGACAGTAAAAAATTAGAAGTGTTATCCCGCCAATTTGGTGGGCAAAAATAACAACAGTCCTTTAATAACGTTAAAGAGACGCGTGGAGATAACTCAGTGAGTGAAAGACTATTTATCCGTTTAGGACAAACTGCCGAGCAGCCTTGCTCTTGGCTTGTTTGGTCTGAGCAGGAACAAGAAATTATAGGTTCTGGCGAGCTTAGCGATGCCAGTGCACTATCGACTCTTACTGAAAGAGCAGGTAATCGTGCGGTTGACGTATTAGTGCCTGCCTCAAGCATTACATTGACGCAAGTTGAGCTGCCAGAAAAAAGTCAGCGCCAAGCGGTAAAGGCATTGCCTTTTATGCTAGAAGAGAACCTTGCTCAAAATGTTGATGAGTTGCACTTTGTGACGGGGCCGCGAGAGGGTGATGCCTTAAGTATCGCTGTTGTCGCACACGAACAGATGCAAGCTTGGATAGAGTGGCTTAGTGATGCAGGGCTGAAGGCTAAATGTATCGTACCAGATTGCTTGGCTTTGCCATTGGCTGAGTGTGACTGGGCTGCGATGAGTTTTGGCAAAGAGGTTTTAGTGCGTACCGGTGAAGGTAGCGGAGTCAGTTTGAGCCAAAGCTGGCTTGATGTGGCCTTGCCGCAACTGCTGAGCGCAACGAACAGCACACCAGTGTCTGTTGCGGGTTATACCGAACTGCAATTCGCGGGCACCGACGTCAAAGTTCAGCCGCTAGACCTGCCTATGTTAGTACTGGCTAGAGGTATTTTGAATGCGCCGATGAATCTACTTTCTGGCGTTTATAAGCCAAAGAAAGAGTACGGTAAACATCTAACGTTATGGCGTAATACAGCGATCGCATTTATTGTGATTATTGTTTTGGCATTAGTGAATAAAGGCCTCAATATTCATCAAATGAATAGCGATGCCGATGCACTGCAGGTGCAAAGCGAGCAGATTTATAAGCAAGTGGTGCCTGGTAGCTCGCGTGTAGTGAACTTGCGTTCGCAGATGGAAAGCTATGTACGTACCCTTCAAGGTGGTGGCAGTGGTAGCGAATTCTTTGTCATGTTAAGCGGTATGAAAGATGCGTTTGCGCAAGTACCAGAGCTTAAGCCGACAACATTGCGCTTTGACAGTAACCGCAATGAAATTCGCATGCAGGTCACAGCCAAGAACTATGAGCAGATTGAAAAGTTTAAAGAGATCATTGCGCGTTCTTACAAGCTTGATGGTGGTGCGATGAATAGCGGTGAATCTCAAGTCACCAGCACCTTAACCATAAGGAGCAAATAAGATGGAAAACTTTAAAGCTTGGTGGGGTGGGTTAGTACTACGCGAGCAGCAGATGGTTGCAGCTTGTGGTGTGGTATTGGTCATCGGTATTTTGTATTGGGGTGTATGGACCCCTATCGCTAATGCGGAAGCTGAAGCAGAGCGTAGGCTAGAGGGCCAACAAAGCACGCTAAACTACGTTAAGCAAACCGCCAACCGTATTGCAGGGCTGAAGCAAAGCGGCAGTAGTAACGCATTTAGAGGTAGCTTGAGTGCGGCGGTTAACCAAACCGCTAGTGCATTTGGACTCACCATTACTCGAATGCAGCCACAAGGAAATAAAATTCAAGTGTGGATGGATGAAGTGCCTTTCGATACCTTGCTAAATTATTTGAATGAATTGGTACAGAAAAAGGGATTATCGTTAGAAAGTTTAGACTTAGCCGAGTCTGACACCCCAGGTTACGTTAATGTTCGTCGTATTCAGCTGTCCAAGTAAGGTGTTGTAGTGAAATTAGCAAAAAAGATCGCACTGGGCTTTGTAGTCTACTTAGTATTTTTAGTGGTGCTATTTCCGGCCAGTGTTGCTGTAAAGCTGGCCCCCTTGCCAAAAGATGTAGCTATTAGTGGGGTGTCTGGCACGATTTGGGCGGGCAGTCTTGCAACGCTGAGTGTGCAAAAACGCCAGGTGGAAATGATAACGTGGGACCTGAATATTTGGTCGTTGCTAACGGGAACCGTTAAGGCCGATGTGGTGATTGGTAGCCGTGCAAGTGCGGTTAACGGTAAAGGTACCATAGCTTATTCAATGTCAGGACTCGACGCCTCAGGCTTAAGATTTGAAGCGCCAAGCAGCTTTTTGTTAGGACGCACTAACTTACCTTTTAGAACTAAAGTTAACGGCGACTTAAGTGTACTGGTCGACAACTTTGAGCAAGGTTTGCCTTGGTGCGAACAGCTATCGGGTAAGTTGTTTTTAAACCAAGTGAATGTCACTAACCAGTTTGGTAAATATCCATTGGGTGATATTGCGCTAGGCCTAGCCTGTCTCGATGGTAAAATTGAATTGACCACTGATGAGAAGCTAAATGGGTTAGGTTTGGACGGTACAATTGTACTGGCGGATCAAAAAATGGTGCAAGTGAACGCCAAAATTCGCGAAGTGAATACCCAGCCGGATGACTTGAAAAAGGCGCTATCTTTCTTAGGCAAGAAGGACAGCCAAGGTTACTACCCGATCACTTATCAAGGTCGCTTACCTATTTAGTTCAACTATTTTGTTAATAGTAAAAGGCGCCTAATTGGCGCCTTTTCTGTTCTCAGCCCTAAACCACCTAGTTCAAAAGGTGGACTTTTTACTGTTCTGTTTCTATTTTACGATTGCTTAAGCAGCTCATCTAGCAAGTGGTGATAATCTTCAATGGCAGGGAAATCATCGAATACCTTATTGGTTTTTTGGCTATCAGGGTTAGATATTCCTAGTTGGTAACCCACACCCGCCAGTTTTGCTGCTTTTAATATGGTTTCGTTATCATCGATAAACAGGCAGCGACTAGGCTGTAAATTAAACTGTTTAAATAGATGCTGCCAAAATAATGGATGTTCTTTCGGGTAACCAGTTTCATGGCTGGAGAGCATACTGTCGAGCCCTAAGGCTAAATCGGTATGCTCTAGTTTTAAGCCTAAATTCTTTGGGTGGGCGTTAGTGACCAAAATACGCTGTTTTCCGGCGTGTTTAAGCGCATCTAAAAAAGGCATGCTGTCTTGGCGTAGCTGGATCCGTTCAGCTAAAGTGCGGTGCAGCGACATAATATCCAGCCCCATCTGCTGCTCCCAATAGTCGAGGCAGTACCAGTTTAAGGTTCCCTCTACATTGGTGTAGCACTGCTCAACCCAGTCGCTGGCTTCTTTAATAGAGATATTTCGCTGTTCACTGAGTACCTTAGGGATCAGCTGTAGCCAAAAATGATTGTCGAAATGCAGGTCCAGTAAAGTCCCATCCATATCGAGTAAAACGGTATCAATTTCGTTCCATGGAAACATAGTTGCGCGATCCTAGAAAATTCATGTTGTAGATTGGGTGAACAATAGTAAGATTATACTGAATTAAATGACAAGTCGGCAGCGGCACTGGGATGTGTATGACTAAAAAGAATGAGAAACCGGAAATTTTGCACGCTGAAATCGTAGCTAGAAGTCGACTGTTTCAAATTGAACAGGTGCACTTGCGGTTTTCTAATCAAGTTGAGCGCCAATATGAACGCATGAAAGGTAATAATCGTGGAGCCGTGATGGTGGTCCCTGTGCTCAATGGCACAGAGTTATTACTCGGTCGAGAATATGCTGCAGGTACTCATAGCTATGAACTCGGGTTTCCTAAGGGCTTAATCGATCCCGGTGAAGAAGCCCATGAGGCTGCTAACCGCGAGCTTCAAGAAGAGATAGGTTACGGCGCGAGAAAGCTAACGCATTTAATGGAATTAAGCTTAGCGCCGGGTTATTTTGCCAGTAAGATGCAGATCTTTTTAGCTGAAGATCTTTATGAAAGTAACCTAGAAGGTGATGAGCCTGAACCTATCGACATGGTTCCTTGGCCGTTAGCACAATGGCAAGATCTATTAAGCGAAGAAGATTTTTCAGAATCGCGTAGCGTAAGTGCTTTATTTTTAGCGCAAAAACATCTACAACTAAGATAGTAAAAACAACGTAGGTCATGGGTATTAGGCTGTTGGAGTAGTTATGAAGCCAGAGAATTATGTAGATCAAGTCATTGAAATTGCAACGTTAGCAGGCCAGAAAATTCGTGATATTTATCAGAAAGGTGATTTCGAACGCGAGATTAAATCTGATAATACGCCAGTGACTTCTGCAGATCTCGCCGCCCATGAAATCATTACCAATGCGCTTAAAGCGCTGACGCCCGATATCCCCGTATTATCAGAAGAAGATGCCAATATTCCGTTCGCACAACGCTGTGACTGGCAACGCTACTGGTTAGTGGACCCATTGGATGGTACGGGAGAGTTTATAGCGGGCAGCGGTGATTTTTCGGTCATTATTGCGCTAGTTGAGCACAATCGTCCGATTTTGGGCGTAGTGTATGTGCCAATGACTGAAGTGTGTTATTACGGCATTGCAGGTTTAGGCTCCTACAAGCGTAAAGATGGCGCTGAAGTACGTATAACCAGTAAGCAGCTGAGTAAGGATGGTTCTGAATCATTACGCTTAGCGGTAAGTCGCCGCCAAGATCCACAATCAGTGATTAAGCTGTTTAATCACAATAAGCACTGTGAACTAGTGGTATTGGGTGGCGCAGCGCTTAAGAGTTGCCTCGTTGCAGAAGGCCGTGCAGATTGCTATGTGCGTATTGGACCAACGGGTGAGTGGGATACCGGCGCCGCGCAGATTATTGTCGAGGAAGCCGGTGGCCAGATCATGGATCTGAATCTACAACCGCTAACCTACAACGAGCGAGAAAGCTTAGAAAACCCTAATTTTATCGTGGTCGGTGCGCCAGCACTGGAGTGGGACCAAATCCTTATCAATGAATGATTCAACTCAGATTTCAATCGCGTGTAAGCAAGATCTTGCCGCGATTGATGCACTAGAACGCGAGTGTTTCGCCGGGCATTGCTACCCAGATTTTTTCTTCAGACAAGCACTAGACTGTTGGCCCAATGGTTTTTTGGTGGCAAAGGATGTCAACGCAAATATTGTTGGTTATCTATTGGCGTCGACGAGTGCTAAAGCGAGTGTTTGCTGGATCTTATCGGTTGCCGTCGCTGACAGCGCTCGCGGCCAAGGGGTTGGCACCAAACTCATCTCACTTCTGTTAGCGACATTGCCTAGAGAGGTTAATCAAATCAACCTGACAGTAGCGCCAGACAACCCGGCGAAAGCCTTGTATTTACGCTGTGGTTTTACCGAGCAAGCTTTTGAAGTCGATTATTTTGGTGAAGGTGAGCCTAGGTTGCTAATGACATATCAAAAACCCGTTCACATCTCTGGCTGATGTTATTTAGCCGACGCTTCTTTCCTTACTTTGTGACTCAATGCTTAGGTGCATTGAATGACAACGTGTTTAAAAATGTACTGTTGCTCTTGGTGGCTTATTCGCAACTCGATGAGTTACCGATAGATGTAAATCTATTTGTAAACTTGGCTGCTGGTCTCTTTATCCTACCTTTTTTACTGTTTTCAGCCCATGCGGGGCAGATTGCCGATTATGTTGATAAGGCATTATTGATCCGCAGACTCAAGTTCCTAGAATTGATGATTATGACGGTGGCGATATTTGCCATTTTGAGCCATAGCTATTTAGTCATGTTGTTGCTGCTGTTTCTTACTGGCGTACAATCTGCCTATTTTGGTCCGGTGAAGTACTCTCTGCTTCCTAGAGTGCTAGAGAGTGGTGAGTTAGTTTCTGGTAATGCATGGGTCGAGATGGGCACCTTTCTTGCGATCTTAATCGGTACTATTTCGGCAGGGCTTATTGTAGCGAGTCATAATGCGACTTATTGGGCTGCCGCCAGTGTGTTTATTTTGGCGCTGATTGGTATGCTTGCCAGTTGGTTCATTCCTAGCATTCCAGCGCACTCAGATATCAAGCCTCGTTTCTCGATTGTTTCAGCGACGATGGCGAATATCACAAAGGTGCGGAAAACGCCTGGGATCTGGACCGCTATTTTGGCGATTAGCTGGTTTTGGTTTGTGGGGGCAACGTATCTGACGCAGTTCCCTAATTTTGCGCGTATTACCTTGCATGCAGATCCCACCGTGGTGTCGTTACTATTAACGCTTTTCTCTATCGGTATTGGGGGCGGTTCTTTTGTATGCGAGCGTCTGTCTTACAGGCAAGTTGAACTGGGTATTATGCCGCTCGGTCTCGGGATCTTAGCTGTCTTTGGTATCGACTTGTATTTTGCTCTGCCCAATAAGGTGTCACTCGATACTCTGTATCATCTTCAAGGTTTTATCGCTGATAGCGCTCATTACCGCTTGATGTTCGATCTATTTATGATTGGCGTCGGAGGTGGGTTATTCATTGTACCGCTTTACACCTATATTCAGGCGCGAGCAAAAGAGGGGGAGTGTGCTCAGGCGATAGCCAGTAATAATATTATCAACGCGTTATTTATGGTGAGCTCAGCAATTTTTTCCATGCTGGTGTTGAATGTATTGCAGTGGCCTGTAGAGCGTCTGTTTCTGGTATTGGCAGCCTCTAATCTGGTGGTGCTACTGTTATTGCTTTGGCGTTGGCCTGAATTATTTTTACGTGTTGCTAGTTATTTTATCCGCAGAGTTAAGCATAAAACTCAGCTGCTAGATCCTGAGTTGCTTCATCAATCTTCCAGACTATTAGTGGTGACTAAGAGTCTATCTTGGCGTGACATATTGCTGATCTATGGAAGTTTTACCCATCCTATGTTGTTCGCACCAAGCTTATGTAAACAGATGAAGACGCATCGTTTTTTGGCCGGAATGATGTCTCGTTTATGTTGGCATGCGGGAGAGAATATGCAGCTCGATAGCCTAGTTTGTGTCGATCAAGGTACGCTAACCCAGTTAATAAACCACACTGATTTTGCAGACTTTAAGTTAGTTGCGGTAAAGACGGTGACAGATAACAGCTGTGGAAATAAGCTAACATTAGTAGTCACCCCACTTGCAGCTAATAGTGCTTATAACACCATGAGTGCGAGTGAGGTGTAAGTTTGGCGTTATTGGTTATCTAGCCACTGGTGCATAGCCTGATGATCACCCTTAAAGATAATTCGGTCGGCTTTTTTGTCGATTTGATATTGGTACATAGGGTCGTAGTATTTTACCAGTAGCATTTCAATCCACTCTAAGTGCGCACTGGTATCATTTTGACTCGTCTGAATAGTTAGCGCGTTAGTGATTATTGCTTGAAACTCATCATGCTGCTTGTTACCTAGGCGTTTTTTGATGCCGGTAATGCTCTGCGCTAGGTATTGGGCAAATGCCTCAAGGCCTTCTTCTTCACCCAGTCTTTGAATATAACCAGAATGCATCTTGTGCACGTATTCATTAAGAAGACGTGTCAGTCTTGCATCTAAAGATTCCTCTAGGACCAATACTCCAGCAGCTTGCATCCCTGCGTAAAAAGCTTGGGGCAAGGCTGAACGACCAATTAGGTAGCTCTCGTCTTCAAGTAGTAAATGCTTGGCATCACTGTCTTGGTGCTTTAATAGCGCGACAGCGAGTGCGTTCTCAAAGTTTATCTGGCTTGGTTGTGCTTCATGATAGCGACCAAAGCTAGAGCCACGATGGTGAGCAAGCCCTTCTAGATCGACGGCTTCTTTCCGCTTTAGTAGAAAATCTGTTTTACCACTACCGGTGATCCCACTAAGGATCCGCATTGGCTTCACGTTTGGCGCATCATCGATGGTTTCAATGAGAAACTGACGCATCGCTTTGTAACCCCCTTCGATAAAGGGGATATCTAGGCCTGCTTCTTTTAACCATTGTTGAGTTAACTGAGAACGGAGGCCGCCACGAAAGCAATAAAGGTAGCCACCTGGGTTCTTGCTGAAAAAGTCTAGCCAAGCATCGACTCTTTGCTGCTTTATGTCACCATGAACCAGTGAATGACCGAGTTTGATCGCAGCTTCTTGGCCACGTTCTTTATAGCAAGTACCCACCTTTTTACGCTCTTCATCCTCCATTAAAGGGTGATTAATACTGGCAGGAAAGGCACCTTTCTCAAACTCTACGGGTGCGCGCGCATCCATTATTGGATGATCGTTAACGAGTATTCGGCGATATTCGCTTGCACGCACTTTATTGAGTGACATTAAATAAGCTCCACGGTTGTAGCCGTATTCTTTTCAATTAACTGACCAATGCAAATGGGTTCAATACCATTTTCGGTAAGCAGATTTTTTAAGACCGCCTCGCCATCGGCAGCAACAGCAATAAGTAATCCGCCACTGGTTTGTGGGTCACAGATAATCGCTTTTTGCTCATCAGTGAGTGTCGGTAAGTGTTCACCGTAACTGTCGAAGTTTCTGTGAGTGCCGCCTGGAATGCAGCCTAACTCTAGGTAGTGGCGTGCATTAGGTAATAAAGGCAGTAAGCTCACGTCAATCTTGGCATGTAAGTCTGCACCATGACACATCTCTAGTAGATGGCCTGCTAACCCGAATCCCGTGACATCAGTTAGCGCGTTAACCTGCGGGATCTTAGCGATTTTAGGGCCAAGGATATTCAGCTGGCACATGGCTTCTGCCGCAGTATTTAAATCGGCATCCGCTAGCTTCTTCTGCTTCTGTGCTGTGGTCAAAATGCCAATACCTAAAGGCTTAGTCAGATAAAGTTTATCGCCCGCTTTTGCTGTATCGTTTTGCTTAAGCTCTTCTAGTGGGATTTGGCCGGTTACGGCTAGACCAAAAATAGGCTCCGGTGAATCGATACTATGGCCTCCGGCCAGCATGATACCTGCATCGGCGCAGGCTTTTCGGCCGCCATCAACGACCTTCTGTGCCACTTCTGCGGGTAGTTTATTCACTGGCCAGCCTAAAATCGCAATGGCCATCATAGGTGTGCCGCCCATGGCGTAGATATCACTGATGGCATTTGTCGCAGCGATACGACCAAATGTAAATGGGTCGTCGACTATCGGCATAAAGAAGTCAGTGGTACTGATAATGCCTGTGGTCTCATTTAACTTATAGACGGCGGCATCATCTCGGGTTTGGTTACCCACCAGTAGGTTAGGGTCGTCAAAAACAGGCAGTTGGGTGGCGAGTATCGTGCCGAGCACTTTGGGTGATATTTTGCAGCCGCAACCGGCGCCGTGACTATACTCGGTAAGTTTGATTTCTGAATCTGACATGAGCTTAAAACGCCCTGAAAATGGTAAGTAGCCGATCATAATAGACCCATAACCGAGGGACTTCAATCGACCTCAAGCACAAGTTGAGACTTGAACCTTATCCTGAAGGGCGATACTTGCTGTGTTTAGCAAAACGAGAGCCGTAAAAATAAAAAAAGCCGCATTGATAGCGGCTTTCTATTTGCATTGAATTTAGCTAAAGCTTGCAGTCAAACTGTGCCAGCTTTTTTGTTGCTGCTTAAAGCGTAACTTTAGTTCTTTTACTTGGCTAAGTAGTTGCTTATCAGCAAGCTGTTTACGCTTGGCTTCAATCAAGGTTTTCTTGGCGTCGTAATACTCTGCAAGGTGAGTTTTTAGTGTTTCGTATTCAGCTTGCAGTTTGTCGATGATCTCTTCGCTATTAGGCAAATGAGCCACCTTATTTTGAGTACGCTTTAGTTGCATTTGCAAACGGGCGTGTTCAATACGTTCCTGTGGTACAACGCGACGGTTTGTAGCTAAACCTATCGAGGCTAATCCGTTTATCAACCATTTAGTTGGATCGTATTGCCACCAGTGAATACCATTACGATAATCATTTTCGAAAATATGATGATAATTATGATAACCCTCACCGTAGGTTAGGAGTGCTAAGAAGCCATTATCTCGAGCGGTGTTCTTATCGGTATAGGGTTGAGAACCCCAAATATGGGCTAACGAGTTAATGAAGAAGGTGCAGTGGTGTACAACCACTAAGCGCAGCAGTCCGGCTAACAATAACATGCCAAGGATATCGCCGTTCAGCCAACCCAATAAAATAGGTAAGCCAAAGTTCATTATAAGTAAGAGCGGTAGATAATACTTATGTTGCCACATCACGACTTTATCGTTTTGTAGATCGCGAACGTTTTTATAGTCATGGTAGCGTTGCGATTGGTATTCACGCAGCATCCAGCCAATATGGCTGTACCAAAATCCCATTTTTGCTGAATAGGGATCTTTATCGTTGTTATCTACATGCTTATGGTGCACTCGGTGGTCAGAAGACCAGTGTAAAGCACTATTTTGCAGGGCTAATGCGCCACCAAGAGCATACAGGAACCGTACCGAAGCATGAGCTTTATAAGTACGGTGTGACCAGAGTCTATGATAGCCGCCTGTGATTGACAGGCCACTTGCAAAAGCGAGGACCACGAAGGCGATCCATTCAATGGCATCAAAGCCATAAGCGATACCGTACCAAGGCACGAATATTACAGCGCAGGCAAATGTGATGGTAAATAGACTCACATTCATCCAGATGAGGGGAGGTTTTTTCATTATAGTTTTAAATCTCTTGTTGAGCGTACATCTGTACGCTAATTTAACTTGGATAGTGACATGGGTCAAGTTTGTAGATGCTGCGTTTTGTGTTAAAAAGCGGTATTATTTAAGGAATAATTTTCGTAAGTAGGTTCAACATGGGCATTAGAGCACAACAAAAAGAAAAGACTCGGCGAGCACTTGTCGATGCGGCGTTTAATCAATTAAGCGCCGAACGTAGCTTTTCTAGTCTTAGTCTGCGCGAAGTCGCCCGTGAGGCCAATATTGCTCCAACATCGTTTTATCGCCACTTTAAAGATATGAACGAGCTGGGTTTAACTATGGTAGATGAAGGTGGTTTAACCCTGAGGCAGATGATGCGTAAAGGGCGCCAACGTGCTGAAGCCGGTGGTAGCGTTATTCGCATTTCGGTTGAAACCTTCATGGAAGTACTAGAGTCCAATCCAAACGTATTTCGTATTTTACTGCACGAGCGTTCGGGGACATCAGCTCCTTTTAGAGGAGCGGTTGCCCGTGAAATAGAGCACTTCATTTCTGAGTTGACTCATTACACTGAAGCGACAGCTAATCGCTCGCCAGAATTAGCGCATGCGCAGGCTGAAGCGTTAGTGACTTTGGTATTTAATGCGGGGGCCGCAGCATTAGATATGAAGCGAGCAGATCGTAAGATATTAGCTGACAGATTAGTGATACAACTGCGTATGGTGGCGAAAGGTTCTGAGGCACTGCAAAATAAGAAAGAACAGAAATAATGCGTTAGTGACGTAAACAACAACGGCATCCTAGGGATGCCGTTGTTGTTTAGAGCAAGTGTGTCAGTTGAAGGTTATTTCTTTTCAAGAAAAACACCTGACTCCATATGGTCGGTATATGGGAACTGGTCAAACAGTGCAAAGCGAGTGATCTTATGGGTTTTACTCAGTTCAGCTAAGTTTTCGATTAAGGTATGTGGATTACACGAGATATAAACAATCCGCTCGTAACCTTGTACCAGTTTTACAGTGTCAGCGTCTAAGCCTGCACGCGGTGGGTCAACGAAAATGGTATTGCAGTTATAGCTGTCTAAATCGATACCTTCTAAACGTCTAAAGCTACGCTTCTTGGCCATCGCTTCAGTAAAGTCTTCAGCCGACATTCGGATAATCTGCAGGTTTTCGACCTGATTGGCCTGGATGTTGTATTGTGCAGACTCAACCGATGGCTTTGCCAGTTCAGTTGCAAGTACGCGATCGAAATTTTGTGCCAGCGCAATGGAAAAATTACCATTACCACAGTAAAGCTCTAGTAGATCGCCAGTACTGTTTTTAGTGACATCAATAGCCCATTCCAGCATCTTAACTGATACTTTACCATTAGGTTGAGTGAAGCTGTTTTCAATCTGATGGTACTGTAGTTGCTTACCAGCAACCATGAGAGACTCAATCACGTAGTCTTTATCGAAGATGATTTTTTGCTTACGTGCACGTCCGATTAAGTTAACGTTAAACTGAGTACTTAGCGTTTGCTTTAATATCTTAGCTTGCTGCTCCCATTCGCTATCTAGCTGCTTGTGATAAAGCAAAGATACTAAGATTTCACCGCTAAGGGTCGATAAGAAATCAATTTGGAATAAACGATGACGCAAAATAGTATTCGGCTTTAATAGCTCGACTAAGGCTGGCATCATTTTGTTGATAAGTTCACTCGCAGGCAGGAACTGGTCGCAACGGACTTTACTATCAAGTTCCTTATCGAACATATAGTAGTAAAGATCTTCACCTTCATGCCAAACTCTAAACTCTGCACGCATACGGTAATGAGCTGGCTCTGAGCTGAATGCTTCTAGTTCTGGGGTATCAAAATCAGCAAATAACTGGGTTAACTTGACGCGCTTTGCTTCGAGTTGCACATCATAGGTTGTAGGATCCATTGCTGCTAAATTCATATCTTGATCACCGTTGGCATTAATTAGGGGCGGAATATTATACTAGATAGCTGGGATGTCCAGTTTCTGGCTTCCGATTTTATCTAGGTTGTGGGAAAATTCTAAAGCAATATAGCTAATCCTGCCGCAAGTGAGACATTACTGCAGGTTCATTTATATATATCGAAATATTTTTTATAGCGGAGAATGTTTGTGTCAGGACCTATTCTTATTTTTGACTCAGGGATTGGTGGTCTATCTATCTTTGATGAGATCAAAAAAGTATTACCCGACCAAGGCTATTGCTATCTATTCGATAATGCTCGCTTGCCTTACGGCGAACTTGAAGAGACGGTATTAATTAATGGCTGTGTAGATCTGATTTGTGAACAGGTAAAACGAACCGATGCAGTACTGGTTGTCGTTGCGTGTAACTCTGCCAGTACCTTAGTGTTGCCGGGATTAAGAGCTAGGCTCTCGATCCCTATCGTTGGGGTTGTACCAGCAATCAAACCCGCAGCGCAAATTTCAAAGGCTCACCATATAGGTTTGCTAGCGACCCCTGGTACGATTAAGCGTTCTTATACAAGAGAGTTAATTGAAGAGTTTGCCGGTGATTGTAAGGTCGACTTATTTGGGTCATCGGAACTTGTCATGTTGGCTGAAGCAAAACTAGCAGGCGAAACAGTTGACTTAATTAAGTTAGCGTCACAGCTTAAACCGATTCAATTATCGAATTTAGATACCTTAGTCTTAGGTTGCACACATTTCCCAATCTTAGCAGCTGAAATTCAGTCTGTGCTAGGTAAAGGAGTTACTTTGCTTGATTCAGGTAAAGCTGTAGCACAAAGGGTGCGTTACTTATTAAGTGAAGTCGATAGTGGTGATGCTGCAGAGCAACAAGATAAGGTGTGGGAGGCAATCTATACAACTGAAGATATAGCGGTAGGGCTAACAACCCGATTAGCTGAAAAAGGATTCACTACAATAGTGTCACGCTCTTCAACTAATCTAGGTTAGCTATAACACCTGTTATGCGTTGTCGCTCTTATCTGAATCTTGTGATTTAGCTTCGCGCACTTTCAATGTTCTTTCTTGGAAGTCGAACTCATTAAGTTTAGTCATGGCTTTCTTAGCACCAGCCTCTGACATTTCAATGAATCCAAATCCTTTACGGCGCCCTGTTTTACGATCGCGAACTAAGCGAACAGAGTTTACTGGGCCGAATTCGCCGAATAACGCCTTTACTTCACCCTCATGTACTCTATAAGGAAGGTTACCTACATATAGTGTCATAGTCGGACCGCTATATGGTTCGTTGCTGTCAGTTGTTGAGGCAGGCGTTTTAGATTGAAGAGAAAAAATAACGCTCGCGATGATGGCACCAGTAAAGAAAGCAATGGCACCGTTTAGATCGGGTGCGATCTGAAAAATAGCGAGTGCACCTATAATGGCTACGGCCAAGACGATCAAGAATGACTTCTGCATAAATATAATCTCTAAAGAATAAATGAATTGATAACTAACTGTTAATAACCTGACTATGGTAATGAATTATTAGTCAATACTCTAGTGTGTTGCTGAAAAAATGAACTTTATCTGCAAGCTAGTGCAAAATTGGTGCAGATTTAAACAGCGAAAGCGTGATAAATGAGCGATAAATCGTGCGTTGTTGAAAAGATAAGCATGCGAACAAATTCTTTATAAAAAGCACTTGCGCTCTTTTCGAATCTCCCTATAATGCGACCCCACTGACACGGTGAAGCAGGCAACTAGCCAAGC
>NZ_JBRIMB010000058.1:0-30329 GCF_052977265.1 Shewanella sp. 0m-8
TCTTCATTACGTTTACACCGTTCTATATTAAGGGCAGTTTACCTCATATCGGTGTACAAGTTTATTAAACCACAATAGGCTTCCAACGTGAAACGCGGGAATGAGGATGATAATCTAGACCTTGTTTGAGCGTTGCTGGCGAAGGGTCGTTATGGGCATACTCAACGATATGAATATCATCCCAGCCGGTGGTGTGCTCCAAGAGGTGAACAATACGAATTGGGTCTGACGCTTCCCACTGATTGGTATAGGCTATTTCTGGTGCAAGATCGGCAAGTTTATCGTCAAGAGATAACTTCCCCTGCTCTACAAGTTTCAATATTGATAAAGAAACAAACATTTTAGAGGTCGAGCCAATCCGGAACAGGGTTTGACTATCGGCAGGTTGGTTATTGGCGATATTAGCCAAGCCTATTGCCTCAATCCAAACCGGCCCCTCTTGGTTAACCATCGCAATAGCAACGGCAGGCAGTTCCTCTGTTTCAACAATGTCGACAATCGCGGCTTTGAGTGCTTCTAAAGTCGTTGGTGATGAGTGCTTAGCCTCATTCGTCGATGCTAACGGTTGCTCCGCAAAAAGCCAACTTGACCACAATAGGCCAAATAACACACATAAAAACCGCTTCATTTTCAATCCTTTAAATGAGCCAATTTAGCTAATATGACAACATCCTTGATATGAACCTATCGACCAAAAGACCTACATCAGCTTTATTCTTTTAAGTTAAAATATTAATTTAAAAACATATAGATAGTTACACATAACAAAACACTAATCTACCCAAGGACTTCATGCGAGATTGAGGAGAGAATAAATAATAGAGAAGGTAAACAGCTAACTGGCCACAGGGCTAAAGGCTGAGCATTGCCAAAGAGCATAATACGAAAGCAATCAGTTGAAAAAAACGAGCAACGCAATAAATGCCGTGCACACCCCCAACGTACTCAATACTCGGATCACCGAGGTTGGATATTGAGTTTGAATGTCAGGGTAAATATAAAAAAGATACGATATAGAAGGAATACCGATATAAAAACTGCCCAACCTTGAATTTGGCGGTAACGTTAATGTGGTCAATGCCAGTGCATAAACAAGAAAGAACAGTGTAAACAACCACTCTGCACGTGCATAGTGCTTGTACTTAACAAGCACTATCAGTAGCGGTAAAAATATCAATTCCATTATTTTACAGTCGCTCTCAAAGTCGAGGTTGAGATAATAGGTATCGGAAGAAAACAACGGGTCCATTTACACAAGGTTGCTCAACAAACCCCAGTCTAAGCAATAGCTTTGCAGAAGCCTTATTGCTCTGGCTGACACCTGCAATCAAGTAATCCCAACTTTGACCTTGAATTGAAATATCAATAAAGCCTTGGAGCAATTCGGTCGCCAACCCTTGTCCCCAATACGGCTCACCTAGCAGGTAACCAATATGGGCGTCACGTTTACTTCCTATAAACGCAAACATAAAACCAATAATAACATTCGCTTCTGTATGTTTGACGACAAAAAGACGACTCTCCACTACCATACGTTTAAACCATTTTCTGGCGTCAGAAAGTGAATCGATGTGCTGAAAATGTGGCGGCAAGTTTTCAACGACGGCAGGTGTTAACAGCTCAGTGACTCGAACCAGCAATGGCGATAATTCAGCTGGCGCTATCTCAGAAAATAATTCCGAAACCTCCAATCTTGATGTTTGATAATGTAACGCCATATTGGCTCACCTTGTTATAAACAATTTTTCTGTGTCATAAGCTAACATCAATCTGAACTTGTACGCATCAAGATGTAGGCATAATCCTACAATAAAACACGAGTTTGCTCATGGATAACAGGGTTAGGTTTTTTCCTATAACTCAACTGCTAACTTAAAGTATTAACTCAACTTGTCACTCATCATCGTCAAAGCAAAGGAGTATAACCTGCATCGCTTAGCGCAAAAACCTATGTTCAAAGTAAATAAATCACTCGAATCGCAAAATCCATAGGTGACAGAAGCACTACAAGTGATAAAATAGCGCCCATTCAACTCAAATTTGGACACCGGTAATGCGCGTAAGCAAGTACCTGCTATCAACTCAAAAAGAAACGCCTGCTAATGCAGAAGTGGTTAGTCATCAGTTAATGTTACGTGCGGGTATGATCCGTCGTAACGCATCTGGCTTATACAGCTGGTTGCCGACAGGTTTACGTGTACTACGTAAAATCGAAGCGATTGTTCGTGAAGAAATGAACAAAGCGGGCTCAGTTGAGATCCTTATGCCTATGGTTCAACCTGCCGATCTTTGGGTTGAAACGGGTCGTTTTGAAAAGTTTGGTCCTGAACTACTTCGTTTCCAAGACCGCCACAACCGTGACTTCGTACTGGGTCCAACTCACGAAGAAGTGATCACAGACATCGTGCGTAAAGAGGTTAACTCATACAAGCAGTTACCACTTAACCTATACCAAATTCAAACCAAGTTCCGTGACGAAGTTCGCCCACGTTTTGGTGTAATGCGTTCACGTGAATTCTTGATGAAAGATGCTTACTCTTTCCATATCGATCAAGAAACGATGGATGAAACCTACGAGGCGATGTTCCAAGCCTATAGCAACATTCTGACTCGTTTAGGCCTAGCCTTCCGTCCAGTAATGGCTGACACAGGTTCTATCGGTGGCAGCATGTCACACGAGTTCCACGTATTAGCTAACAGCGGTGAAGACTTAATCGCCTACTCAACAGAAAGCGATTACGCTGCTAACATTGAAAAATGTGAAGCGCCACTGCCGACTGACACGCGTCAAGCAGCTACTAGCGAGATGACATTAGTTGACACGCCAAACGCAAAAACCATTGCAGAGCTTGTTGAGCAACACGGCATTGCGATTGAGAAAACAGTTAAGACATTAATCGTTAAGGGTGCAACTGAAGAAGCGCCATTAGTGGCTATCGTTATTCGTGGCGACCACGAGCTAAACGAAGTTAAAGCAGAAAAACTTGATGCGGTATTAGCGCCATTTGAGTTTGCAGATGAAGCCGCTATCCGTGATGCTGTTGGCGCTGGTACTGGTTCTATCGGTCCTGTTGGCCTAAATATGCCTGTATTTGTTGATCACAGTGTTAGCATCATGAGCGACTTTGGCGCGGGTGCAAACCAAGATGGCAAGCACTACTTCGGCATCAACTGGGAGCGTGATTTACCAGAAGTTGCCGCATTCGACTTACGTAACATCATCGAAGGCGAGCCTAGCCCATGTGGTAAAGGTACTATTGCACTACTTCGCGGTATCGAAGTCGGTCATATCTTCCAGTTAGGTACTAACTACTCTGAAGCGATGAATGCTAACGTACTTGACCAAAATGGTAAGTCACAGACTCTACTTATGGGTTGTTACGGTGTGGGCGTAAGTCGTATGGTTGCTGCTGCAATTGAGCAAAACAACGATGACCGCGGTATTATCTGGCCTGAAGCGATTGCACCGTTCACTGTGGGCATCTTGCCAATGAACATGCACAAGTCGCATCGCGTTAAAGATATCGCCGAGCAACTATATCAAGACCTAAACGATGCTGGCATGGAAGTCATGTTCGACGACCGTAAAGAGCGTCCTGGCGTAATGTTTGCTGATATGGAGCTTATCGGTATTCCACACGTTGTGGTTATTGGCGATCGTAATATTGATAACGGCATGTTCGAATACAAGAACCGTCGTACTGGTGAGAAGCAAGATATCCCACTAGACGAAATCGTTGAGTTCTTAAAAGCGCAACAAGCTTAATCGCGAACCTTAATCGCTAAGTAAATCAATAAAAACGCCGATGATATCATCGGCGTTTTTTTATGCTAAAAATATAAATATCCCCATCACTGAATCTCCATGCATATGACAGCTTGTTTTTTATCTTTGTTTTCACTTGTTACTTGAAGAACACTCCAGAGTCACATATTCTAAATTTAGGCCATGTGTTTTGAATATGTTTTAATTTTCAACCGATAAGGAACGTCGACTTGCCAGATAAAATAGCATTAGTCCTTGGTGGCGGCGGCGCGCGAGCGGCCTATCAAATCGGGGTTCTCAAAGCGATTGTACAGTTTTATCCACGTAATCACGGGATCCCGTTTAAGATCATCTGTGGTACGTCTGCTGGCGCAATCAACGCGACATCAATAGCAACCCATGCCTCCTGTTTTCATTTGGGGGTGCGTAAGCTTGAATGGGTTTGGCGTCATGTTCATGCCCGTAAAGTCTACCAAGCCTCCATTGGTGGGGTAATGAAACATTTAAGTAAGATGGCGCTAAAAGGCCTGCAAAGCGACGGGGTATCAAACTCAGCTGGTAGCCTATTTAATAGTGAGCCGTTACGAGGCCTGCTTAACGATCTCATCAGCTTTGAACGCATCGACCGTAATATCAACAGCGGAGCACTTGAAGCTGTTAGCCTAGATACTTCCTGTTATAACAACTCACGCTCAGTGACATTTTTCCAGGCTAATGCCCATATCAATAACTGGCACAGGGTAAGACGTCATGGCGTACGTACTCGTCTCAATACTGATCATCTATTAGCCAGCTCGGCCATACCTATGGTGTTTCCTTCGATAAGATTAAATCAAGAATATTATGGCGATGGCTCGGTACACCAGCTGGCGCCGTTGAGTAGTCCAATACACCTTGGCGCAGATAAGATCATGGTGATTAACCTTGAAAGTCCACATAAAGTTCAATCAAAAGAGTTAGAGCATCCCCCAAAGACGGCAACGATTGCTGGTCACTTACTCGATACTATCTTCTCTGATACGCTAAACAGCGATCTTGAAAGGTTACAGCGAATTAATACCACGCTAAATCTGGTCCCCGAACAGAGCCGTGATCAACTAGCACTAAAAACCATCGAAACATTAGTGATTAAACCCAGTGAGGATTTAAGCGCAATGGCATCACGCTACTTTCAGGATATGCCTTTTGCGATTAAAACCATGCTAAAAATACTGGGGATAAACGAACACTCCGACTCAAGTATTGTGTCATATCTATTGTTTGAGCAAGGCTATTGCAGTGCATTAATCGAATTAGGTTATGAAGACGCTATGTGCCAGATTGATGAGATAAAACAATTTTTTAATCTTCAATAAACTAAGGCTTATCAGCCAACAGAGCGCTCGCCACGCTCTTCCCCCAATCTTGATATATTAATGCACCAGGATGAAAGCCATCTGTTGCCATCGCATCACTATTGAGTTGATGACCAAATTCCAACAAGGTGAATTTTGGCTCTTGCAGGGCGTAGCGTTGTAGTTGACGGTTAAAGGCTTGGCTACGCTGACCAAGAAACCAGCGCAGTGGCTGCGGCAATACCGGAAAATCCCCCATGGGTGGCACTCGAGTCAATATCAAACGCTGACAGCCCAGCTTTTCAGTGACTAACTCAACTAAGGCTTGTTGCTGGCTTATCCATTGGTTAACGGTTAACGGGCTTAAAACATCGTTCACTCCAAGCGATACCACTACGGCCTCAAAATGCATGGTTTGTTGCACTACCAACTCTTGTTGTAACATCTCAATGGTCTGGGCGGTATTATGACCAGACTTTGCCAGTAAACGCCAATCAACTTGGTACCGCTGGGCAAGCGTATTTACCACCACGCCCGTTAATGCTTGCTGCTGGCTAGCAACGCCAACTCCAGCTGCGGCGCTGTCACCTAAAATGAGTACCGATAATCCCGCGCCGTCCCCCACAGAACCTTGCCGGGGCCCTGCAGCTTCCGGCAGTTTTGGGGTATTTCTCTTAACGATACGCCCCTGTAATAATAAGATCGGTGCCAACAGGATAAAAATGAGGTAATGCACAATGTCACTCCAGGGAGCCCGCAGCTTTTACTTAAATATGCTGCAACGAGATGGTGGGCTAAATCTACTTTATAACGGTTAACTATAGCTAAACGTGACCCATTGAGAGTAAAAGAGTGGCTTAGCCTTGCAATAAAAAGATCTCGGCTTTTTCCATGCGTCTTGGCTTGCCAAGTAAGATCAGGATATCGCCAGACATAATCTGCCAATCGGATTTAGGATCCTCAACCTCAGCGCCTGCTCTTCGCACCGCTCGCACTTCAACTCTTAACTTCTCCCACGGGATCTCACCTAGGGTCAGTCCAACCGCATTCGCCCCTTTAGGCAGAGCAACAGCATGCAATAGCTCAAGGGTCAAATCGGTTTCAGCTCCGGAGAAAAAACCATGTAAATATTGGTAGTGATTTCGCCGCTCAGATTCCAGGCGTTTCAATATTCTTGCTAGCGGCACACCACATTGATATAGCACTTGAGATACTAACATCAAACTACCTTCAAGCGTCTCAGGAATAACCTGACTTGCTCCTGCTTCCTCCAACTCCTCCATCCCGGTATCGTCACGAGTACGCACCAAAATCTTAGCCTCGGGTGCTAATTGACGACATAACGGCAACACCTCTTGGAGGATCCGCTCACTACTAAAAGTGATTACGATTAACTTAGCTTCACGCACCTTTGCCTGCTTTAAGATACTTCTCTTACACACATCACCAAAATAGACAGGCTCTCCAGCGGTTCTGGCCTCAGAGACTCTTTTCGGGTCGAGATCCAGCACTAAGTATGGGATAGCTTCAGTTTTCATAAACCTAGCAATGGTTTGCCCTACTCGTCCATAACCTAAAATGAGCACCAGATCGCCTTTGGCATCGACTTGTACATTCAAAGACTCATTATTATCAGCCTTAGGCTTGAGTTCTTGCAGCATTCTTGCAATATCGACACTATGCCTAACCAGCCAAGGCGCTAGTGCCATCGATAGCACTGCCACCATCACTAAGGTCGTACTTGTTTTATTATCTAGCAGTTGATAATTGACCGCTAAGGCCAACACGACAAAACTGAATTCTCCCACCTGCGCCAAACTCAGGGCCGTCGCAACTGATGAGCGAAAAGACTCTTTAGCCACTTTCAATAAAGAGAAAATCACTAAGGCTTTACCTAAAATCACAGCGATAAGGATAAAGATGATTTGCCACCAGAACTGGGCAACCAATTGGAAGTCTAACAGCATACCGATGGAGATAAAAAACAGCCCCATTAATAAGTCCCTAAAGGGGCGAATATCGGCTTCTAGCTGACGCCGATACTGGCTTTCTCCAAGTAACATACCTGCCATAAAGGCGCCCAATGCCATCGATAAGCCTAACCACTGAGTAATCGCTCCGGTGACTAAGGCGACCACTAACGTTGACAGTACAAATAGTTCATTTGAACGTGAACGGGCAACCTCATCAAACAGCTTAGGCAAGGCCCACTTGCCAAATGCCATCAGTGCAATAAATGCGAGGCTACCTTTTAGTAAGGCAAAAACCACATCAGTCCACAGTAACGGCGCGCCATCACTGGCTAAAATAGGTAACAAAATAAGTAAAGGGACAACGGCGATATCTTGAAATAACAGCACACTGACCGAAAGCTCGCCATGGCGGCGCCTCATCCATCCTTGCTCATTCAATAACTTAAGTACTATCGCCGTAGAAGAAAGCGCTATCGCAGAGCCTACGACGACTGACTCGGTCACACTGAGATTACATAGCAGTGCGATTCCCATGCTTAACACAGTCGTTACAACGACTTGCGCACTACCTAAACCAAATACAGTACGGCGCATTGCCCATAGCCTAGGCAAAGAAAACTCGAGCCCTAAACTAAACATCAGTAACACGACACCGAGCTCAGCAACAGACTGCATTTGCTGTTGGGTAAACCAGTGAAAACCACTTGGACCGCTAATTACCCCTGTCACTAAGTAAGCTAAGATCGCTGGTAAACCTGCACGTCGTAGTATTGCAATAGAAACAATTGCAATGACCAACATCAGTAGCATTTGAATAAGAAAGCTATGTTCCATCTGTGCGGTGTACTCCTTAACCCGAAGACATTCGTCAAAATGCCGACACCAATAAATTCCATTCACTTATCTAGAGAGTAACTGAATGACAAATAAAGACAAATATAATTCCCTTAGCACTAGGCACAGTTTTTGCTTGGTATATCTAAGAGCATTAACTTTGCGTTAGCGCAACACTGTTAGAAAACTGGGAGTCAATACCAATGGAATTTGGGCTAGTAACCGAGTCTTCCCCTATTGAATATCGAAAATCTACTGTGGTAACTATGTCTATGCCAGTGGAGGTTGATCTTTATCGAAAACCTACTGGGGTAAATATCTCTATGCCAGTGGAGGTTGATCTTGTTGCTATCATCCAGCAACTGCATCAACATTTAGATCCTAGGACAGTCTTTGCCTGCTTCGGCAAAATAATGGGGCAACATTTGCCGCTTTATGGTGTTCGCTTAGCCTATAAGGACTATCTGTTCCATTGGGGTCAGCAAAATGGTTACGCCATTGAGCAAAAGTTGACCTTAGCCGACTGCCAAGTCATCGTTAACTATAATCTAAAAGCCCCTTTAGTGCCGTCTCAAACCCAGAAGTTGAACCAGATCCAGCAGCTCGTTTTACAACCGTTGTTTAATGCGATTCAATTTAAAGAGATGTCTCTACAGGCCATGTATGATGCGCTAACAAACTTAGGTAACCGCCATTACTATCAAGAGTCATTAAAAAAAGAGCTCGCTCGAGCCGAGCGCAATAGTGATGAGTTTTCATTAATTACCCTAGATTTAGATAATTTTAAACAGCTCAATGATGACTTTGGCCATCAGTTAGGCGATAGCGCCTTAGTTGAGTTTGCACAGATGCTAAATACAACCATCAGAAACAGTGACCAGGCATTTCGAATAGGTGGCGATGAATTTACCATATTGGTTCAAGCCAACGTTGAGGCCGCTAGCATTTTGTGTCAGCGGATCTTAGATGCCATCTCTACTCATCAATATTTAGAAAAGTATCAAGTGAAAACCAGTATGGGCGTGGCGCAATGGCGACATCATGATACTGAAGATAGTCTTTACCAACGTGCAGATAATGCGCTATATGAAGCTAAAGCCGCTGGCCGCCAGTGCTACTGTGTCGAAAACAGCTAACTTGCGTTCAGCAGCACTTAATGCCTGATAATGGTTAAGATGAAAGTTAGAAAAGAGGGGGTAATGGCTAGCAATATCGAATAAACAAACTCATAAGGCACATTAAAGCCCCTTTGCTTACCGATACCTAATACTTATTAGTATAAAACCAGCCCGACATCATCACCGGTCGCTAAATATGGCCTTTCTATCCAGTAGCCCACAGCAGATACGAGTTTACCGTCATAACAAAGCAGCGGCACGGTGCCACGCCGCCAGGGAGCAAGTCCCCACTCCTGCCATAACTTTTTAAGTTCACGGCCTTTACTACGGTTATGGGGCTGACAACGAGTACTGCCAGGCAGTGCAAACTCGATAGAGACCTTCTCCACTCCTAAAGGCAATCTAAGACGCGCTCCACTTTGGCAATATCTTGCCGATAAGGCCTCTCCAGTGACTAGCTTAATAGCTCCGTTTATCAAGTCATCACAGCCATTAAGTTCAATACTCAACAAACCTTTTTTGTCCGCGACAAAGAGAGCATTCTTCAGCGGCATAAAATAGCCTTCGCGCTTATAACGCTTGATGATAACGTCGGTTAAGCGGATCTCAACATTGGCATCAACTTTAGCATCGAGCAACTGGGCTAGGATCTGCTCTCCTTGCACCTTAGAGGGCGGAGCAAAACCTAGCATGTCCATGTGACCGCGCAGTAATAATGACTGCCAAGCATGAGAGTGCTGGGCTAATTTATCTAAATCAAGCAACCAATCACTGCCCTTTCGAAGCTGAATATTTGGTAATTTCTGCGCAATCTCTTCATCGAGTACCGACTGCTGTAATGCGCACAGTTCAGCGCTGCGACTGGCTGTCGCGGCGATACTAGGCCAGCGTTGCTTGAGTTTAGGGATAATGTCTAAGCGAAGAAAGTTTCTATCATACTTATCATCAAAATTACTCTCATCTTGAATATGAAGGATATTGTCTTGCTTCGCGTAGGCTTCTATTTCATCTTTACTGCAATCGAGCAGTGGTCTAATAATCCAGTTTCGCTGATTAAAGCGCTGCACCTTACCCATGGCTGATAAGCCTTTAGGGCCAAGGCCTCGCTTGAGCGCTAATAAAACGGTCTCAAGTTGATCATCTTGATGGTGGGCAGTCATTAAAATATCATTGTTGGATAACTCTGATAATAACGCTTCATAGCGCACACTGCGGGCCTGCGCCTCAACACTCACCCTAGGTGCGAGCTTAACCTCGACATGTTTTACAACACATTTCAGATCGTATGATTTTGCTTGCAATAAGCAATGCTCAACCCAAGTGTCAGCATTAGCACTTAACCCATGGTGAACGTGCACTAACACACACTCAAAATCAGGAGTGATTTTGGCAAACTGACCTAAACCATAGGCCAGAATTTCAGAGTCGACGCCGCCACTATAAGCTAGCACTAACTTAGGCTTATTGGTGACTGTTTGATTTTGAGTATTTTCTACCTTACCCGCTGCCGCCACCTTAGGTGGCAACTGTTGCAGGCAAGCTTGGATCAGCGAGACAATATTCATGCTAAAAAACGATCCGAACCTTTCCTGAACCTGTTAACGACTCGAGTGCCAACATCAACTCATCGGTTGGATTGACTCGCCAATTATCGCCTAAAGTAAACTGCGCTTGTGACTGAGGCTGGGCGTAATTAATCAACACAGGTACAGCGCCGGCTTTCCAAGGCTCAACCGCAGCCTTAAACTCGCTTAACCACTCATCGTTGACCTTGTCTGCTTGCAAGTCAATTTCAACCGCATTGGCAAAATGGCTACGCGCTTCCCCCATATCGATAATGTTACGCGCAGTCATTCGGTTACCACCAGAGAAGTCATCGAAACTAACCTCTCCTTCAATAATCAAAATGCGGTCTTTCTCAAGCAGGTGATTAAACTTCTCAAAGGCTTCAGTAAACAGCATCACCTCAAGACGCGCACTCTTATCATCTAGGGTCACCAGACCCATCTTGGAGCCACGCTTAGTCATCATCACACGTGTCGCCACTACAAGCCCAGCGGCTTTCATGGTTTTGCCACGTTCAGTAGGATGCACATCTTTTAACCGACCCGAAGTGTAATGCTTAAGCTCTTTCAGATACTGGTTAATCGGGTGACCTGTGAGGTATAAACCTAATGTGTCACGCTCGCCTTCAAGCCAAACTTTATCGGGCCAAGGCGTACATTCAACAAACTGCTGCTTACTGTCTTCAGGTTCATTATTGAGTAGACCAAACATATCATGCTGACCAATCGCTTCGGCTTTAGCATGCTGATCGGCTGCGCGAATAGCTTCCGGTAACGTTGCCATCATCGCGGCTCGATGCGGGCCTAAATTATCAAGCGCACCAGCGCAAATCAGTTTTTCAATGACGCGGCGGTTAAGCTTCTTTAAATCGATTCGAGCGCAGAAATCAAACAAGTCCTTAAAGGGGCCATTTTTACGCGCAGCGAGAATCGAGTCTACAGGACCTTCACCAACACCTTTCACCGCGCCAATGCCGTAAACAATATTCAGATCGTCATCAACGGTAAATCTAAATAAGCCTTTATTTACATCAGGCGGAATAAGTGGCAAGCCCATACGCTCACACTCATCAACCAAGGTGACAATCTTATCGGTGTTATCCATATCCGCCGACATTACTGCCGCCATAAACTGCTGTGGATAATGGGTTTTTAACCAAAGTGTTTGATAAGACACTAATGCGTAAGCGGCCGAGTGAGATTTGTTAAAACCGTAACCCGCGAATTTTTCCACCAAATCGAAAATTTTCATCGACAACGGACCATCAACGCCATTGGCAATTGAACCGGCCTCAAACGTACCGCGCTGCTTGGCCATCTCTTCAGGCTTTTTCTTACCCATAGCACGACGAAGCATATCGGCGCCGCCCAAGGTATAGCCAGCAAGTACCTGGGCAATCTGCATCACCTGCTCTTGATAGAGAATAATGCCGTAGGTTGGTGATAACAGCTCTTTCAGCGACTCATGTTGATATTCGGCGTCAGGGTATGACACTTCCTCACGGCCGTGCTTACGCTCGATAAAGTTATCTACCATGCCTGATTGCAGTGGACCCGGTCTAAACAGTGCAACCAGTGCGATCATATCTTCAAAGCAATCTGGCTGTAGGCGTTTAATCAAGTCTTTCATACCACGAGATTCCAACTGGAATACCGCGGTTGTTTCATATCGTTGTAGTAATTTAAAACACTTTGGATCAGTCAGCGAAATCGACTCAATGCGCACCGGCTCTTCACCGTTCTTCTTTTTGACGCTGTTGACCATCTGCAACGCCCAATCAATAATGGTGAGCGTTCTTAGACCCAAGAAGTCGAACTTCACTAGGCCTGCGGTTTCAACATCGTTTTTGTCGAACTGAGTTACCGGGTTTAAGCCTTCGGTGTCACAATAAATTGGCGAGAAGTCAGTGATCTTAGTCGGGGCAATAACCACACCACCAGCGTGTTTACCCGCGTTACGTGTCACCCCTTCCAGAATGCGACACATATCGATAAGATCTTTTACTTCCTCATCAGCGTCGTATGACTCTTGCAAGCCTGGCTCGACTTCAAAGGCTTTAGCCAAAGTCATGCCGGGTTCCGCTGGGATCATTTTTGAAATACGGTCAACAAAACCATACGGGTGACCAAGCACGCGGCCAACATCTCGAATTACCGCTTTAGCCGCCATAGTACCAAAGGTAATGATCTGCGATACCGCATCACGACCATAAAGGTCGGCAACGTGGTCAATGACCTCATCACGTCTGTCCATGCAAAAGTCGACGTCGAAGTCGGGCATAGATACACGTTCTGGGTTTAGAAAGCGCTCGAATAGCAAGTCGTATTCAAGGGGATCCAAGTCGGTAATTTTAAGTGCATAAGCCACCAATGACCCTGCACCTGAACCACGGCCAGGACCAATTGGAATATCGTTATCTTTACCCCACTGAATAAACTCCATTACGATAAGGAAGTAACCAGGAAAGCCCATCTGGTTAATCACTTTAAGCTCGATATCGAGACGCTCATCGTATTCAGGGCGTTTCTCAGCTCTAAGATCTGGATCTGGGAAAAGAAACTCGAGTCGCTCCTCAAGGCCCTTTTCTGATACATCGACCAAGAAGTCTTCAATGGTCAAATCACCTGTCGGGAAGTTCGGCAAGAAGTATTCGTGCAGTCTTACGGTAACGTTACAGCGCTTAGCAATTTCGACCGTATTTTGAATCGCCTCAGGAATATCTTCAAATAGCTCGCACATCTCATCGCTACTTTTAAAGTATTGTTGGTCACTGTATTTCTTCGGTCTGCGCGGATCGGCTAGCGTAAAGCCATCATAAATTGCGACCCGAATTTCGTGGGCGTCAAACTGCTCAGGCTTATTAAATACCACCTGATTAGTCGCAACCACAGGTAAGTCTTTTTGCTCGGCAAGTGCGACCGCCATGTGCAGATAACGCTCTTCATCTGGACGACCTGTTCGTAGCAGCTCTAAATAATATCGGTCAGGAAAGTGGCTCTTATAAAAGTCGATTAATGACTCTACTTGACCATGGTTATCTTTCAGCAACGCACGACCAACATCACCGTCTTTGCCACCTGAAAGCAGAATTAACCCTTCGTTATATTTCACTAACCATTCATGGTCAATCACAGCTTTGTCGTTAATATTGCCGCGCAGATACGCATCGCTAATCAACAAAGTCAGGTTTGAGTAACCTTTATTGTCCATCGCTAAGGCAGTAATAGAACAAAACTCATCAAATCCTGGGACTTTTACCCAAAAATCGGTGCCAATAATAGGCTTGATACCCGCATCATGGCAGCCTCCATAAAACTTGACCAAACCACACATGTTCGTCTGATCGGTTAATGCAACCGCAGGCATTCCAAGCTCAGCCACTTTCCCTAGAATAGGCTTAACTTTAGAAAGTCCATCAGACATAGAAAAATCGCTGTGGACGCGCAAGTGAACAAAACGTGGATCAGACATAATTAGGAGTATCTTTCTTTTTTGATAAATGAAGACTGCTGGTCAATCTTACAGAGTAAAACATGGGGTGATTGCAAACAAGTTTAACTGCAATCGCTCAGGCTGATGAGTTAATTTTCCGGCAAAAGGATGCCTCAAGCAAGTAAATCTTTCACCGGAAAAATTGTGTCGAGCTAAATTAATGCCTCACGAACGGGGCGAAAGCTTTTACGATGCTCAGGCAGTACACCGTGCTCTGCGAGTGCTTCAAAGTGCGCTTTAGTAGGGTAACCTTTATGTTTGTCAAAACCATAATCTGGGTATTGCGCAGCAAGGACATCCATCTCTCTATCACGAACAACCTTGGCAATAATTGAAGCTGCACTAATCGCATCGATAAGGCCATCACCTTTGATAATTGCATGACTGAGCACACCAAAGTCAGGACTGCGATTACCATCGACTAACACACTGCTTGGCTTAATACTGAGCCCTGCAACAGCACGCTGCATCGCCAGCATAGTCGCATGCAAAATATTTAGATCGTCAATTTCAGCTGGTGTCGCTGAGCCCACACTAACACTTAAGGCCTTTTGCTGAATTTGTTCAAACAGCAACTCACGCTTTTTCTCTGACAGTTTCTTAGAATCATTTAACCCTTCGATAGGGTTATTAGGATCTAAAATCACCGCTGCGGTGACAACATTACCAATCAAAGGTCCGCGGCCTACTTCATCAACACCTGCGTATTGACCAATACAAATTTGGGCCACTTGTTCAGGAGTGATATCTTTTATTACAGCCATTATGCTTGTTCCTCAATCAGTTTTATCACCGCATCAGCTGCGCGAGCACTGGCGTCTCGTCTTATCATTTGATGAATTGACATGAAACGGTCATGCAGCGGTGTAAAATCATCGTCCAACTGCTTTGACACTGCTGTTGCTATTTTCTCTGGCGTACAATCTGCTTGAATAAGCTCTTCAACAATATCTTCATCTGCCAGTAGGTTAGGCAATGAATAGCGTTTAGTCAGCATCATGCCTTTGGCGATACGATAAGTGATAGGACTCACTCGATATGCCACCACCATAGGTCGCTTAACTAACATAGCTTCAAGCGTGGCTGTGCCCGATGCCAATAAAATACAATCAGCCGCCGCCATCACTTCACGAGAATGACCTTCAATGAGGTGGATCTCTAAATCTGGCGCATACTCGCGTAAGGCAAGCTCGAATTGATCGCGACGTTTTTGATTAACCAAAGGCGTAACAAATTTAATATCAGGATAGCGCTGCTTGATTAGGGTTGCCGCTTTAACAAAGGGCTCGGCTAACATCTTAAGCTCACCACCACGAGAACCAGGTAATATCGCTAAATACTCAGCATCTTTATCCAGACCGAGTAATTCACGTGCCTGTGCTTTATCACTTTCAAGCTCAATGTCATCGGCTAACGTATGTCCAACAAAGGTGCAAGGCACTTGGTATTCATCGTAAAACGCTTTTTCAAAAGGTAACAATGACAACACCATATCCGTTGCCCTAGCGATTTTAAAAATACGTTTAGGTCGCCACGCCCATACAGATGGACTGACGTAATGTACGGTTTTAATACCCCGAGCTTTAAGCTTGAGTTCCAAGCCAATATTAAAATCGGGTGCGTCGATGCCAATAAAACAATCGGGATTCAGCTTAGTGAACTCATCAACTAATGTTGCTCGAACTTTTAGTAGTCTCGGTAGGCGTGACAATACTTCAACAATTCCCATAACAGCCAGCTCTTCATAAGAGAAGATAGACTCAAAACCAAGGGCGTCCATACGTGGACCACCAACCCCAATAAATCGAGCATCAGGATATTGCTTCTGCAACGCTTTTATTAAGCCTGCTCCGAGGATGTCGCCCGAGATCTCTCCGGCAACCATTGCAAATACACGAGGATTGTTTGAACTCATAGAATAACGTCTGTGGTTAATAATGGGAGGAAAGAAAGAACCCGCTTTTACACGGGTTCAATAACTTACTTAGCGGATGATGCCTCGCTGAGAGGAAGCAACAAATTCAATTAGCATTTGAACTTGTTCGTCATCAACTGCAGCCTCTTTAAGCTGCTCAATCGCTTCTGCAACCGTTAAGTTGCTGCGATATAGAGTCTTATAGGCTCTGCGGACTGAAAGCTGTGATTCTTTTGAGAATCCACGGCGCTTTAATCCTTCGATGTTCAAACCTCGAGGAATCGCAGGCTGACCCGATGCCATCACAAAAGGCGGCACATCGTTAAGGATAAGGGAGCTACCAGCCGTGAAGGCGTGAGCACCAATATGCACGAACTGATGCACACCGGTCATGCCACCTAAAATAGCCCAATCACCAACATGAACATGACCGGCAATCGATGCGTTATTAGCCATAATGACGTTGTTACCTACCACACAGTCATGAGCGATATGCACATAGGCCATAAATAGGTTGTTAGAGCCAATACGTGTTTCCCACTCATCTTGAGTGGTACCACGGTGAATGGTGACAGACTCACGAATAACGTTATTGTCGCCAATAATTAATCGGGTTGCTTCACCGGCGTATTTCTTATCTTGGCAATCTTCACCCACTGAGGCAAATTGGTAAAACTTATTACCTTTACCAATGACGGTAGGTCCTTTCACAACAACGTGTGAACTGAACCAACAGTCATCACCGATTTCAACATCAGCACCAATATAGGTCCACGGACCAATAGTGACATTTTTGCCTATTTTGGCATCAGGGTGAACATAAGCTAATTTATCAATCACTTAGAAATCTCTCTACGTGCACACATGATTTCCGCTGAACAAACAATCTCGCCATCCACTTTAGCAACGCCAGTAAACACGCCAATCCCACGGCGCTCTTTAATCATTTGCACTTCAAAATGAAGTTGGTCACCAGGCTCAACAACGCGCTTAAAACGCGCTTTATCAATACCGGCAAAATAGTATAACGCGTCATTAGACGGCTCATCGCTCATGGTTTTAAAAGCAAGGAGTCCTGTAGCCTGCGCCATAGCCTCTAAAATCAATACGCCTGGCATCACAGGTTGAACCGGGAAATGTCCCTGAAAAAATGGCTCATTAATTGTGACGTTTTTAATAGCGTGTAAGGTTTCACCTGGTGTGAAATCCAATACTCTATCGATCAATAAAAATGGATACCTATGAGGTAAAAATTTTAGGATCTCTTTGATATCCATTGTATTCAATTGATTTGACACGAATCTTTCCTTTATCTGCACAAAGCAGTCATTTACTTTACGTTATTTTCCAGTGCTTTTACGCGCTGAAATAGCGTATCTAGCTGTCTAAAACGAACGGTATTCTTACGCCACAGCTTATTATCCATTGCGGCTGTTGCCGATGAATAAACGCCTTTTTCGCGAATAATGCTAGTGACGTTGGTACTGCCAGTCACATGTACGCCATCAGCAATACTTAAATGACCTGAAATCGCACAATTACCGCCGATAATACAATACTTGCCAATCGTTACACTACCCGCAACAACCGTACTACCTGCTATAGCAGTATTAGCACCGATAATATCGTTATGGGCAATCTGGACTTGGTTATCTAGAATAACCCCGTCGTGAATTTCAGTATGGGCTATGGCGCCTCGGTCTACCGTCGTGTTAGCACCGATTTCAACTCGATCACCAATACGCACACCACCAGTTTGCGGGATCTTAACCCACTGACCGCGTTCATTAGCGTAACCGAAACCATCAGAACCTAAAATCGTTCCCGAATGGATGATGCAATCTTGGCCTAAATGAACGTTGTGATAAACCGTTACATTAGCCCATAACAGTGTATTTGAACCAATCACACTATCTTGACCAATAACACAGCCCGCCCCAACTTGAACGTTATTACCAAGAATAACATTCTCGCCAATGACCGCATTCGCACCAATTGCCACGCTTTCACCTAGCATGGCCGAGGCCGCTATTTGTGCCGATGGGTGGATACCGTCTGCCGCCTTTGGGGTTGTATCAAGAAATTGTGCGATGCGAGCAAAACCGACATAGGGATCATTTAATACAATCGCATTGCCTGTAAAACCTTCTGCATCTTTAGGCGTCATTAAGATCGCAGACGCAGCTGAACTAGTCAGCTGCGAACGATACTTTGAATTTGCCAAAAAAGAGATTTGACCTGAACCTGCACCGTCCAAGGTGCCTACAGTTGAAATTTCAACTGAGTCATCACCTTGAACGTCTGCATTTAAATGGTCAGCCAATACTCTTAAAGTATAGCTTTTCATCTATTTACTTGCCTTTACCTAAAGCTTCAACCACTTTGTTACTGATGTCAGCACTTGGCTTAACATAGATAACAGCACCACGTTGAAGTACCATGTCATACTGCTCTTTTTCAGCAATAGTATTAATTGTCTTTTGAACTTCAAGCAGTAGCTTGTTTTGCTCTTCACCGTTACGGCGACGCATATCTTCATCTAACGCTTTGCCTTTCAATTGTAGCTCAGCTTTCATAGATTCCATTTTACGCATCATGTCGGTCTTTTGTGACTCGCTCATTAGCGCCGCATCACGTTGCTGTTTTTCTAGCAAACCACGAAGCTCTTCTTGCATCTTTTGCACATCAGCAACACGGTCACCGAACTCAGCTTTTAATGTTTCGTTCACTTGCTCGCGCTGTGGCAACTGCTCAAAAACTGCTTGCATATCAACTACTGCGATCTTTTCTGCGTGTGCCGCTAGCGGTGCACCTAAAAGAACCAAAACCATCATTGCGCGATTCAACATCTTATTCAAAACAAACTCCTTTATCTCAGCAAAACTTGCCGATTTTTTCAAATTGATTTTAGAAAGTTTTACCAATATTAAACGAGAAGATTTCAGTTTCATCATCCTCGTATTCCTTGATTGGCCATGCAAGGCTAAAGACCATAGGTCCCATCGGCGATAGCCACTGCACGCTCATACCCCAAGAGGCACGAATACGGCTCGGATCGCTATAATCTTCTAGTCTATCAAACTCTTCAACTGGAAGGTAACGATATGAATCGTAGTCAAACTCAGTGTCCCACACGTTACCGGCATCCACAAAGAAACTAGTACGTACAGAATTTGTATAAGCCTCGTCCAGGAATGGGGTAGGCACAATAAGCTCTAAACTGGCAGTTGCAATGGCGTTACCACCAATTGAGCGACCTGAACTCACCTGAATCTGGTTAGGATCGCCAGGTAAGCTACAACCTTCACCCGATGGATCTGGCGCACATGGCTCGCTGCCACGATACAAGTAGAATGAGCGCGGACCCACTGAGTTAGACTTAAAGCCACGCAATGAGCTGCTACCACCCGAGTAATAGTTTTCCCAGAAAGGTAAGATCTGGTCATTATCGTTAAACTTACCGTAACCGTTACCGTAACCTAAACGCGCTCGGCTTAGCACAACAAAGCTGTGATTACGGTTAAGTGGGAAGTAAAAGCTTGTATCAAAATCCGCTTTAAAATACTGCAGATCAGAACCTGGTACCGTCATCTTACCGTTTAAACGCTGTGATGAACCATCCGATGGGAAAGTACCACGGTTTAAGTTACTGCGTGACCAACCCAGACTTAATTCGAAGTTATCGAAAGCTAAGCCAGCATTTGGATCATCACTGTCACGGTAAATATCGTAGAAGCGAATCGCTTGCTCATAAGCAGAGATTTCAGAGATCTCGTTATGACGATATCCAATACCACCGTTAATACGGTTATATTCGTTAATAGGGAAACCTGAGTTTAACGAAATACCATAAGAGCTGTTCTTATAGGCTTCAAGGTTTGCCTCATCAGCATCAAACTCACTCCAATAGATACTACCACCTAGGCTCACGCCATCTTTAGTGAAGTATGGATCGGTATAGTTAATATTGACGTTCTTAGAGTATTTGTTGGTGTTTAAATTAATACCAGCCTGATTACCCGTGCCTAAGAAGTTACTTTGCTGAACACCAAACTGAAGACTAAGTCCAGATTCAGTACCGTAACCAACGCCAGCATTAAATGAGCCTGATGGCTGCTCTTTAACACTAAATGCCACATCGACTAAATCATCGGTACCTGGCACTTGCACAGTTTCAGTATCAACAGTCTCGAAGTAACCTAAACGGTTAAGATTAGATTTTGACAGCTCTACTTGCGCAGAGTTAAGCCAAGCACCTTCCATCTGACGTAACTGACGACGCATGACTTCATCTTTCGTTACCGTGTTACCCGTAAAGCTGATATTACGAACATATACACGCTTGCCAGGATTGATGTTGATGTTGAGGTTTACCTCTTTCGTTTCATCATCAATTTCTGGGTAGGTTTTCACTTCAGGATAGGCGTAACCAAATCGACCTAAGTATTTACCGTACATCTCTTCGGTAAAGGTCACATCACCGCCGTTATACATATCACCGGCTTTCAAAGGTAAGATGGCTTCAAGCACCTCTTCTTTACCCATTAAGTCGCCAGTTAGATTAACGTCTTTGACTTTGTACTGCTCACCTTCATCGACGTTAATCGTAATATAGAGTCCTTTACGATCAGGTGTCATTGCCACCTGCGTAGAGGTTACATCAAAACGAATGTAGCCACGGTTTTGGTAGTAAGTCTTAATCGTTTCAAGATCAGCTTGTAGCTTTTGTTTTTGATAACGGCGCTCGCCAAACAGATCCCACCAAGCGACATAGTCTTTTAGCTCAAGCATGCCGATAAGCTCAGCATCACTAAACTCGGTGTTACCCACGACATTAATCTGACGAATTTCAGCAGCTAAACCTTCGGTAAAGGTGAACTTAAGCTCAACTCGGTTACGGGGTAGATTGATAATTTCGGCTTTAACTTTAGCACCGTACTTACCTACGCCGTAATAGAAATCCTGCAAGCCTTTTTCGATACCAGAGAGCATAGTACGGTCGAGAGACTCGCCGACTTTCACACCAGAGCCATCAAGACTCTCTTGTAACTGCTCATCTTTAATATCTTTGTTACCTTCAAAGGTAACAGAGCTGATGGTTGGGCGCTCAGTCACTTTAACGACCAACACATTACCATCGCGCAGCACTTCAATTTTTTCGAAGTTAGTTGATGCATATAAGCTTTTTATTGCTTGTTGCAATTTTAATTGATCAACAGTATCCCCAACCTTCACAGGTAGGTTGAGCAAAGCCGCACCGAGTGCCACTCGCTGTAAACCTTCAACTTGGATATCAGCTACTTCAAAAGGTTGGAATGTTTCGGCCCAACCGTTCCCTGAAAAAGACGCTCCGACTAATAACATCGAGGCAAAAAGTTTATTCAATCTCATAGAGCACTTCTAATTATTTGTCTGTCCTTGCTCAGAGTCGGGAAAAGTCATTGAAAAGCGCAACACTCATCAACATCAGCAGCATAGCTGCCCCAATTCTGAATCCAATTTCCTGTACCTTATCCGGTACAGGCCTGCCTGTAATTACCTCAATGAAGTAATACAAAAGGTGTCCCCCATCTAACACTGGCAAAGGCAATAAATTGATAATGCCTAAGTTCACGCTAATCAATGCAAGAAAACCTAAAAAATATACCAGTCCGACGTCAGCGCTATTTCCCGCACCTTGTGCAATAGAAATAGGACCACTCAAGTTTTTAACTGAAACGTCACCAGTAAGTAACTTGCCAATCATCTTAATGCTGACAGAGACAAGTTGCCATGTTTTATCGACTGCAACTGGAAAAGAATCTAAAAATCCGTATTCCAATTGTATCTTCATGTTTTCTGGCCATGGTTCAGATGTTGGGGCCACGCCAATCACGCCTTCAAGTTGACCTTCAGCATTTTCACGAGACTTAGGCGTTACCTTAACCGTGAACTGCTCTCCATCACGACGTATGGTAATGCTGACAGGCTTATTGGCTGAGCCCTGAATAATCTCTACGAAACGCGGCCAATCTTGGTATTTTTCACCATCAATCGCAACTAAGGTGTCACCCACCTTGATACCGGCTTGACCCGCTGCGCCATCATCACTAACGAGTGCCAGTGTGGGTAATATCGCAGGACGATACATGCCAAGACCAATAGCGGTGATCGGCAGTTCTTTTTCGGGGTTAATCTTCCAATCTTGTGTATTTAACGAATAGGTATGCTCATCGCCAGACGAGCCTTGCAAGCGAGACAGTGGCGCGACGGTCACATCGACATTACTGTCACCTATGTGTCCAGCTAGGGCGAGATTAACTTCTTCCCAATCCCTGACTTTTTGGCTACCAATCGCCATGATCTGCATCGGCTCTTTAACCACGATTTGCGCAGCAGGTGTGCCCGCGATAGTTGAGTCGATGATTGGTTTAATGGCTGGAACGCCAATAAGATACATGGCGTACAATGCAATAATCGCAAAGATAAAGTTAGCAATGGGGCCAGCACTTACAATGGCGATGCGCTGCCAAACTGACTTACGGTTAAAGGCTTGTTCTTTTAACTCTTCAGGCACCTCATCAACGCGCTCGTCGAGCATTTTGACATAGCCACCCAGTGGGATCATCGCAAGGACATACTCTGTGCCATCTTTGCCAGTCTTGCGCCAAATAGCCCGACCAAAACCGATAGAGAAGCGCTCAACTTTTACGCCGCAGCGACGTGCGACCCAAAAGTGCCCATATTCATGAGCAGCAATTAATATCCCCAATGCAACAACAAAGGAACCTAGGTTCCATAAAAAATCGATCATTCCTTTCCTCTGAACTAATTGAGCTTAGTGATAGCGTCTAACGTGTATTGACGACTTTGAAAGTCTAACGCCAAAATATCATCGATACTGTTTAATGGATGCGTCGCCGTATTCATTAAGCTTTGTTCGTTTATTCTTGCTATATCGGTAAAACGTATCTTGCCATCTAAAAATGCTTGTACCGAAATTTCGTTGGCAGCGTTTAATACCGTTGTCGCTTCCTGGCCTTGCTTACAGGCTTCGATCGCCAGCGCTAAACAGGGGAAACGATTAAAATCAGGTTCTAAGAAGCTTAACTGTCCGACTTTGAAAAAGTCTAAAGGTTCAACTCCTGAGTTAATTCTCTGTGGAAAAGACATACAATGAGCAATCGGTGTACGCATATCGGGGTTGCCTAGCTGTGCTAACACTGAGCCGTCACGATACTGCACCATAGAATGAATCACACTTTGAGGGTGGATCACAACCTTTAGCTGCTCAGGACTGGCGTTAAACAACCAACGCGCCTCAATGTACTCAAGACCTTTGTTCATCATGGTCGCCGAATCAACCGAGATTTTACGCCCCATAGACCAGTTAGGATGCTTACAAGCCTGCTCAGGAGTCATTGCCGATAACGTAGCCAAATCAGACGTTAAAAATGGTCCGCCAGAACCTGTCAGCAAGATGTGAGAAACCCCTGCAGCCACTAGATCGCAGCGGCCAATTTCAAGCTGAGAACGCTCAGACAAACACTGAAAAATGGCATTGTGTTCACTATCGACGGGTAACACTTGCGCACCAGAGTTTTGCATCGCTTCAATAAACAATTGACCCGACATCACCAGTGACTCTTTATTGGCAAGTAACACTCGCTTACCGGCGTTAACCGCCGCAAGTGTCGAAGGCAAGCCGGCTGCGCCAACAATGGCCGCCATCACCGTATCAACGTCATTGCTACTGACAAGCGATAAGAGTTCATCTTCACCGCTTGTCACTTCGATATTTAAATGGCTTGGCAGTTGCTGCTTCAGTGCTTGAGCAGCATTTGCATCGACCATATGGGCAATTTTAGGTTGATGCAAAGTACAGATCTCTAGCATCTTTGCGACATTGGTATTTGCGACCAGTGCAAATACCTTGTACTGCTCAGGATTACACGCGACAACACTTAAAGTGCTCGCTCCGATAGAGCCGGTCGCGCCTAAAATCACCATGTTTTGCATTTAGTTACATCCAAAAAGCTATATAGATTAATGTGAATACAGGTAAAGCAGCCGTGAGGCTATCGATTCTATCTAATACGCCACCGTGACCCGGTAGGATCGTGCCAGAGTCTTTAATTTTCGCCACTCGCTTAAACATACTTTCAGACAAGTCGCCTACTGCAGAGGCTAGTGCAGTAAATAAAGTCACAGCGATAAGTAAACCAATCTCTTGCTCTGGTGAGAAATACATAATACCTGCAACCACTAACATGGTCGTCAACAGACCACCGAGCAACCCTTCTATCGTTTTGGCTGGACTCACATTTGGCATAAGCTTGCGCTTACCAAATCGCTTACCTGCAAAATAAGCACCTGAGTCTGTAGCCCAAACGACAAGCATAACTAAAAATACCAAGGTGCCACCGTAATATGGCGATGCTTGAGTACTAAGTGCCTTAAGGGAAAGTAACGAAACGAAACATGGGATCAGGGTCAACTGACCAAACATGGATTTCAGCATGTGGCTATTTTCCCAGAAGCGTGCGCTTTTCGGGAAAGATAACACCATGATGAACGACATAAACCACCAGAACCCACCAATTAGGATCACCGCGAGAAATATCGGATGTAGCATACCACGGTGCCAAATTTCATCAGCTGGCACCATTAGGTTTAGCGCGGTTAATAGGACGCCGATAGTGACGGTGAAACTCCATTGAGTCATCTCACAGTTGCTATCGATAATACGCCCCCACTCCTTGGCGGCTATTAAAAAGACTCCCAATAGTGCCCAAGAAAAATACTCAGTCGGTAAACCGAAAATGGCACCAAAAACTAAGGGGATTAACCATATTGCTGTTATTATTCGTTGTTTTAGCAAAAAACTTCCCTCATTAATTATTATAAAGAGCGGATGGTATCGATTTGAGTTCCTGTCAAACCGAATCGACGCTGACGATTAGCAAAAATAGCAATCGCGTCTTTAAACGCATCCTCATCAAAATCCGGCCACAGAGTGTCAGTAAAGACTAACTCAGCGTAAGCGGCTTGCCACAAGACAAAGTTACTTATGCGATAGTCACCACCTGTGCGGATCATTAAATCAACTTCGGCTTGATTTTGCATGCACAAATGCTCACTAATTGCCTCTTCGGTAAACTGAGTGCTGCTCATTTCACCAGATTCGACCTTAGCTGCTAATTTTTGCGCCGCTTGCATAATGTCCCATCGTCCACCGTAGTTGGCCGCGACATTAAGCACTAAATCATGATTGTCTGCCGTTTTCTCTTCTGCTGCTGCAATCTGCTTTTGCAAACGGGGAGAAAATCGACTGATATCACCGATAATATTGAGGCGAACCCCATTGTTGTGTAACAGCTTAAGTTCACGCTGAAGCACTGTAAAAAACAGCTCCATTAACAAGCTGACTTCTTTGTCTGGTCTGCGCCAGTTTTCACTAGAAAACGCAAACAATGTTAATGATTCAACACCCAAATTTCGGGCCGTACTCACCGCTCGCCTAACCGCCTTTACACCCGCCTTATGGCCGATGACTCTTGGCTTTCCCTGCGCCTGTGCCCAACGACCATTACCATCCATAATGATAGCAACGTGTTTGGGGATAGACTGTTTTACCAAAGTCGATATCTCATTTGGTAATGTCTCTGTCACTTCAGTGTCAGATTGGGAATCGATTGACATCTATTACAACCCTTAAAAATAGACAAACGCCGTGTAGTATAACTCTACACGGCGTCTGAACTCTAGGGCATGTTGTCCATTCAAGTTTAATTTTTGTCCGAGCTCGCCGCTTTTATTACAAGGCGTGAACTGTGAAGCTTAATACCTGTCGCAAAAAGCTCGCTACTTCTCAATAAAGAAGCAAAAAATCTGCACAAGGCCTCATTAAAAATCAACCTAAATAGTGAACATTCCCCTATGCTGATGAGTACGATTAGAACTCCATCAGCTCCTTTTCTTTAGCAGCCAAGATTTCATCGATTAGCTTAATGTGCGCATCAGTTAGCTTCTGCACATCATCTTCACTGCGACGAACGTCATCTTCAGTGCACTCTTTGTCTTTCTCTAATTCTTTTACATTCGAATTAGCATCACGGCGAACATTACGGATAGCAATACGGCCGTTTTCTGCTTCTGCACGAACCACTTTGATAAGGTCTTTACGACGCTCTTCAGTTAGGGCTGGCAATGGAATGCGAATAGTCGCGCCTGCAGACATTGGGTTTAAACCAAGATCTGAACTCATGATTGCCTTTTCAACAGCTGCAATCATAGTACGGTCAAATACAGATACCGTTAACGTACGAGCATCGCCAATAGAGACACTTGCAACTTGCTTAAGCGGAGTCAGCGAACCGTAGTAAGGTACTTGGATAGTATCCAATAAGCTTGGGTGTGCACGGCCAGTACGAACTTTAGCCATTTGAGTTTTTGTTGACTCTACACACTTGTCCATGCGAGTTTGCGCATCGCTCTTAATTTCGTTTATCACGTTATATGTCCTTTTAAGTCACTAAATATTGCTTAATCAGCTTTAATCATTGTGCCTTCTTGCTCGCCCATGATAACGCGGCGCAGTGCACCTGGTTTATTCATGTTAAATACAAGCAATGGCATATTATGGTCTCTGGCCATAGTGAATGCAGCCAAATCCATTACTTTCAATTCTTTTTCGAGTACTTCATTGTACCCCATTACATCATACTTGACGGCTTCTGGGTTTTTAACTGGATCATCTGAATAAACACCGTCAACTTTCGTGCCTTTAATCACTACTTCTGCTTCAATCTCAATACCGCGTAAACACGCAGCAGAGTCAGTCGTACAGAATGGGTTACCTGTACCTGCAGCAAAAATAACAACACGGCCTGATTTAAGCAAACTAATTGCTTCAGCCCAGTTATAGTCATCACATACGCCTTTAAGCGGAATAGCTGACATTAAACGTGCATTAACATATGCACGGTGCAACGAATCACGCATTGCTAAGCCGTTCATCACTGTTGCCAACATGCCCATGTGATCGCCCACTACACGGTTCATACCCGCGTTAGCCAGACCTTCACCTCTGAACAAGTTACCACCGCCAATGACAACACCCACTTGAATACCTAGCTCTACTAGCTCTTTGATCTCCTGCCCCATACGATCAAGCACTTTAGGATCAATGCCGAAGCCTTCTTCACCCATTAGGGCTTCACCACTTAGTTTTAAAAGAACACGACGAAATGCAGGTTTAGGATTGGTACTCATATTTATTAGTCCTGATTATGGCGATAGGGTTATACACTGGAATAGTTATACCGAATGTTACTTAGCAAAACACAAAACTATTCGAGTATATACGATAAGACCGCAGCAATTGCTACGGTCTTATGTTTGCTAAAAAAGGAGATTAAGCCTTATTTGTAGCAGCGATTTGTGCAGCTACTTCAGCAGCAAAATCTTCTTCTTTTCTTTCGATACCTTCACCCACTTCTAAGCGGATGAAGTTAGTTACTGAAGCGCCTTTCTCTTTAAGAATTTCGCCAACAGTTTTCTTTGGTTCCATGATGAAAGCTTGACCAGTAAGAGAAACCTCACCAGTGAACTTCTTCATACGACCGACAACCATCTTCTCAGCGATCTCAGCAGGCTTACCTTCGTTCATAGCGATTTCGATTTGAAGTGCTTTTTCTTTCTCAACAACTTCAGCAGGAACGTCAGAAGGGTTAACATACTCAGGCTTAGACGCAGCAACATGCATAGCAATGTGCTTTAGTGTGTCTTCGTCAGCTTCACCAGTAACAACAACACCGATACGATCACCGTGACGGTATTGTGCTAGGTTTGCACCATCGATGTATTCAACGCGACGAACGTTGATGTTTTCGCCGATTTTTGCAACTAGTGCAACACGAGTCTCTTCGAACTGTGCTTTCAAATCTTCGATAGTTACTTTAGATGCTGCAGCAACATCTAGTACTTCGTTAGCAAATGCTAGGAAGTTAGAATCTTTTGCTACGAAGTCAGTTTGACAGTTAACTTCTAGTAGAGCAGCGTAACCTTCACCTTGCTTGATAAGGATAGTACCTTCAGCAGCGATGTTACCCGCTTTTTTAGCAGCCTTAGCAGCACCGCTCTTACGCATGTTATCAATTGCTAACTCGATGTCACCGTTAGTTTCAGTCAGTGCTTTTTTACAGTCCATCATGCCAGCGCCAGTGCGGTCACGAAGTTCTTTAACTTGGGCAGCAGTAATTGCCATTGCTAAATCCTCTACAGATAATTCTTCAAATTCAATAGATATAAAACAGGGGCCTATCAGTTTAAATGAGAGCGCCCCTGTTCACCAATCATGTATCTTGGTTAATAAGGGTGATGAAAATCATCGACCTTTATTATTCAGCTTCTACGAAACCGTCTTGCTCAGCTTGTACAGCTAGGTCTTGACCACGGCCAGCTTTCGCAGCAGCAGCAACAGCACCAGTGTAAAGACGGATAGAACGCATAGCATCATCGTTACCAGGAACGATGTAGTTGATACCGTCTGGAGAAGAGTTTGTATCAACAACAGCAACAACTGGAATACCTAGGTTGTTAGCTTCTTTAATAGCGATATGCTCGTGGTCAGCACCGATTACGAAAATCACGTCTGGTAGACCAGCCATGTTCTTGATACCACCTAGAGACTTCTCTAGCTTATCAAGTTCACGAGTACGCATTAGCGCTTCTTTCTTAGTCAGCTTGTCGAAAGTACCGTCTACAGACTGGCTTTCAAGGTCTTTAAGACGCTTGATTGATTGACGAACTGTTTTCCAGTTAGTCAACATACCACCTAACCAACGGTGATCAACATAGTACTGATCACAAGAAACAGCAGCTTCTTTGATAGCTTCGCTTGCAGCACGCTTAGTACCAACAAAAAGAACTTTACCTTTCTTAGATGCAACGTTGCTGATGAAAGCAAGTGCTTCGTTGAACATTGGTACAGTGTGCTCTAGGTTGATGATGTGAACACCGTTACGAGCGCCGAAGATGAATGGCTTCATCTTTGGGTTCCAGTAACGAGTCTGGTGACCGAAGTGAACACCGGCTTGTAGCATGTCGCGCATTGAAACTGTAGTCATTTTATTTACCTTAAAATATTAGGGGTTAGACCTCCACATATCCCATATCTTCGACCCTATTGAGGGCACCCCGAAGAACGTGTCGATATGTGTGTGATTTAGTATTTATCAATAGCCATGTATAATGGCCGCCATCTTAACTCGAACGAACCACCTTAAGGTGAGATCGACAAGAGTCAAACATAACGGCGCGCTTTATACCATAATATGAAAAAAAGCACAAATATTTACGTCGTTTTTCAGGCATAATCGTCAGATTGAAAGACGACAATTTAAAGACTAAGAGATACTAGAATGAGTATAGTAATTAAGACAGCTGAAGAGATTGAAAAGATGCGTGCCGCGGGTAAACTAGCCGCACAAGTACTCGAAATGATCGCACCACATGTCAAAGCGGGTGCGACGACCAATGAATTAAACGCTATCTGCGCTAAATTCACTGAAGATAATGACGCTATCTCTGCACCTCTTGATTATCATGGTTTTCCAAAATCAATTTGCACCTCAATTAACGATGTGATCTGTCACGGCATTCCAAGTGATCGTCCGCTTATTGATGGTGATATCATCAATATTGATATCACGGTCATTGTTGATGGTTACCACGGTGATACCTCTAAGATGTTCCTTATCGGCGATGTCAGTCCAAAGAACGCTCGCCTATGCCGTATCGCCCAAGAAGCGTTATATCTCAGCATTAAAAAAGTGCGTCCAGGCATGAAGTTAGGTGAAATCGGCACCTTGATTGAAAAGTTCATCAAATCAAAGAAAACCGGCCTTGAAAAATACAGCATTGTGACCGATTACTGCGGTCACGGCATTGGCGCAGGCTTTCATGAAGAGCCACAGGTCATGCATTACAAAAATAATGACAAAACCGTATTACGCCCAGGCATGTGCTTCACTATCGAACCTATGATTAATGCCGGCCGCCATACTAGCGTTCTGGATAAGAAAGATAACTGGACAGTCACCACCTCTGACGGTAAAAATTCAGCTCAGTGGGAACATACATTACTTGTTACCCAAACTGGCGTAGAAGTCTTGACCTTACGAGAAGAAGAAAAAGAGTTGCCTCGAGTGATTAATCACTAATTTTATGGCCTCTGCTCAAAAAAGCGTGCTTAGCACGCTTTTTTTCTATCTAATACCAAACTGGAAAATTAACTGGTCACACTTGCCCAATCCCTAGAACACAATTTTGTCACTCGCTCTGAACTCT
>NZ_JBRIMB010000059.1:0-29222 GCF_052977265.1 Shewanella sp. 0m-8
TTAAAGTTATCCATAACCACAAATGAAGAGAATACGATGAATGCAATTAGATCATATTTTTACTTAGATTGGTATAAATAGTAGGGTGAAGCCCTTGTGCTTATCAAACGAAGTTTGATGCATGGTCAGGTAGAAAACTGTTCCTGACATTTTCGACATTGCCCACATCCATGTGGGTCAACGCGGAGAGCTTCGATAACTGCTCCTGCGTTATTCTAATTACCGCCATCCATGGCGGCATGCTCGAAGCTGGCCATTTCCAGGCGCATATACGAAAGGACACTCCCTCTATGTTGCCACGCAGCTGCGCTTGGCCAGAAACCGCGTCCATGCGTTTCAGGCATTTGGCACACCTGACGTTTAGGGCTAACAAATGCCATGATGACAAGGATGTCATTGAAAGGCCCTATGCCTTGCCCCAACTACGAAGACAAGCTTCTCCGCGAACAAGCTAGTCTGAATGCTACGTATTCAGAACACCTTGCTTTGCCCCTGTGTGTTTGATGTGGCGTGCGCGAACTACAGGCGTTTATATACTCCTGCATAATAGACACTTCCCGCATTGATGTGGTTCGTAGGTCACTTCCTGATGCACTCCCAAATTTGGCCGTGAGAAGTCACATACACTTTATAGGATAAGAGTAACAGGGCTTACTCTAGAGGGAATACTTATCCTTGAGTGCCATGTATGGCGTCGGGTGTTTTTAGAACACTGAGCGCTAACGTACCCAGAATAGAGCTACCTATTTTAGGTGGCTTATCCACTTAAGCTGCGAAACTCCTGATATTCATAGCTGAAAGCCTTCGATAGAGGGGGGGGGGAGGCTCATAAAATATTTTAAGGCTTGTATGAACCGCTATCTTCCTATCTATAAGTTTGAGTTATTCAGAACTGCTAATATACGATGTGACCTGCTAAGCATCCCTTTGCTCTTTTCTAGTTGTATGTCCTGTTTCGGAGGCAATCTCTATCCAGATGAGTATAAGAAGGCTTTTCACAATAATCGGTGCGCGAGTAGATAAACCTGCCATTGTTTTAAAGCTTAAGGTGAACCACTAGACTGGCTCGGTAGCTATAATAACTGCAGCTCATTTATAGTAATCTGGGGAGTGAAATTTAAGTCTCACTAATTTTTCTTGATTGTAAGCGTAGAGGTTGCCTATATTGTGCTGAGCTTATAATACCAGCGAGCAGTGTTGTGAGTGCTGTTTATTGAGCTATTTCAGTCGGCAAAGTGATCAAAACACCTGCTGAGCGCTCGAAAAACCTGCAGGCGGTAGTTATTAGCAAAAAAATACTTTACCTTTTACTCAACATTAAGCAAAATCAGTGTCCTCAAAAGGGGTGTAGCTCCAATTGGTAGAGCGCCGGTCTCCAAAACCGGATGTTGTGAGTTCGAATCTCCCCACCCCTGCCAAATTAGAGAAAGCCGAGCATTAGCTCGGCTTTTTTGCATCTGCGGTTTATCGTTTCAGTTATAGCGCTTTTTTGTGTTATTTAAGGCTCTGGATGTTACTAGGTTTTGCTTTTGTCTGAAAAATCCACACTTGATGGGCTTTAAATAAAAAAAGCTTTACCTTTCGGGGCAGATTACGCATAATCCGTTTCGTCAACAGGGGTGTAGCTCCAATTGGTAGAGCGCCGGTCTCCAAAACCGGATGTTGTGAGTTCGAGTCTCCCCACCCCTGCCAAATTAGAAAAAGCCGAGCACTAGCTCGGCTTTTTCGCATCTGCTATTTGCGATAGTGTTTGCTTTTCGTTTTGCTCTATTGCTTCACTGAATGCCACTCATCGATATTGTAGATAGCTTATTAGTCTTAATAGTAAAAGCATCTAGCTCAGTGCTACATTGTTTCTGCGCACTCGTCTAAACTGTGTTACCTATTAGAGGACTAACTGCTATGCTAGCCACTCTAACGTTATTATCCCCCTTTGAGTGAGTCATGATGGAAAAGAGTGCTTACCTAGATGCCATGAGCATTACTCGCTGGAAAAAAGCGATTCCCCAAACTGATATAGCTATTGTCTTAGTGAATCCTTTACGGATTAAAGATGTCGATAGCCCAATCATCTGTACCGTACTAGGTTTACTCGGAGTCAATATGGATCATTGCCGTTTTGCTGTTAGAGCTGAACCAGGAGCTAAGGTGATTTGGGATATGCGTGGTAAGCAGACAGTTGTTAATGACAGCACTTTATTTTCAGCCCCCATTAATGAACTTGAGAATAACCCTGAAGCTAAAAAGACGTTGTGGCTTAATATACAGTCTTTTATGGCTCAAAAGGATACGTAGTGGAACTTACACTGCTAAACGATGAAATGTCTGCTCAGATGGCTGCTATAGCGGTTAAAGCGCATAGCCACCCAATGAGTGAGTCAACGATAAAAAGTTGTTTCGGTAATTTGTATCACTGCATTGGGTTATTGGATGGTGATGAGCTTTGTGGCTTTGCTATCTTGCATCAGATTTTTGAAGATGCGACCTTAATGGATATCTGTGTTGAACCCAGACTGCAGGGCAAAGGTTACGGTAAAATGCTGTTAAAGGCTGTAATCGTCGAGGCTAAAGATAAAGGGGCTGAGGTATTACTGTTAGAGGTTCGTCAGTCTGCGATTGCTGCAAGAGAACTTTATGAGAAAGTTGGCTTTAAGGAAACCGGTATTCGTAAAGGTTACTATAAATCGGATACTGGCACTGAAGATGCGGTATTGATGCAGCTAAGTTTTTAAACGCCTTGTAGCCAATAAAAATAGCGCCTAATTAGGCGCTATTTTTGTCTTAACTTATGCTATCGAGCGCGAGGTAAATTTACTTAACTTCTTTACCTTGAGCCTGAAGATCTGCATGGTAACTTGAACGTACCAATGGACCACAAGCTGCGTGAGTAAAGCCAATGCTTTCAGCAAGCTCTTTTAGCTCATCAAATTCCGCAGGTGATACATAGCGCTCAACTGGCAGGTGGAATTTAGAAGGTTGTAGATATTGACCTAAAGTCAGCATCTCAACATTATGAGCTCGCAGATCATGCAGTACTTGTGCAATCTCTTCGTTACTCTCACCAAGACCCATCATCAGACCTGATTTTGTCGGAATATTGGGGTGGCGGTCTTTAAATTTCTTCAATAAATCGAGTGACCATTGATAATTAGCACCAGGTCGCGCTTTACGATAATGCATAGGCGCAGTTTCCAAATTGTGGTTAAACACATCTGGTGGCTCAGTCGCCAAGATCTCAAGCGCTGCATCAATACGACCGCGGAAATCGGGTACTAAGGTTTCGATTTTAATTTGCGGATTTAATAAACGGATCTCACGGATACAGTCAGCAAAATGCTGTGCACCACCATCACGCAGATCATCACGGTCTACAGAGGTAATAACGACATACTTAAGCTTCATATCTTTGATCGTTTGTGCAAGCTTCTTAGGCTCTTCAGCATCAGGCTTTAGTGGACGACCATGAGCAACATCGCAAAACGGGCAGCGACGGGTACAGATAGCACCCAAAATCATAAATGTTGCGGTGCCATGGTTAAAGCACTCTGATAGGTTAGGGCATGAAGCCTCTTCACAAACAGAGTGGAGACCATTTTTACGCAGTGCTTGCTTGATCTCGGTAATACGCTGATTTGAAGCGGGTAGCTTTACTCGCAGCCAGTCAGGTTTTCTTAGCATGGTGTCACGTTCAGATGGCACCACTTTAACAGGGATGCGTGAAACCTTGTCTGCGTCTCTAAGTTTAACGCCAGGTTGTAATCTTTCAGGCCTATTCATATGACTCTGGTAATCCTTGGTGGTGAACTAGCTTATCTAAACCGAGTTCTTGGCTGAGGGTTTCAATCAGTTGCAGACCTGCCTCTTCGACAGTTTGTGGTCCACCGAGCTGTTTGCACTGGATCATTTCCATGCCAGCGTAACCGCAGGGGTTAATGCGCTGAAATGGAGACATGTCCATATCGACATTGAGGGCGAGTCCATGGAAAGAGCATCCTTTACGGATCCTAAGACCGAGTGATGCGATCTTACGTTCTTCAACATAAACACCAGGCGCATCAGCTTTTGCATAAGCTTCAATCTGATAGCGCACAAGCATGTTGACGATACTCTGTTCAATGTGAGTGACAAGCTGACGTACACCGACTTTGAGGCGTTTAATATCGAGAAGAGGGTAGACGACAAGTTGCCCCGGGCCGTGATAGGTTACTTGGCCACCTCGATCAACCTGAATAACAGGAATATCACCAGGATTTAGGATGTGCTCACTCTTGCCTGCTTGGCCTTGTGTGAATACTGGCGTATGTTCAACAATCCAGATCTCATCTTGACTGTTCTCATCGCGATTATCGGTATAGTGTTGCATCGCGTGCCACACTGATTCGTAATCTTGTTTACCGAGATGACGAATATGCAAAGCGTTATCGTACAAGGGCAACCTCTCCCCTCAAATATTTGTGCGGGCTATTATACGCTTCAAAATGATAAATGTAATACGGATCACATTTATCATTTATGATTAATATTTATAGTACGCGTTTAACGCCCTCAATCGCAGCAAGTTCGGTGTAAAGTTTCTCTATCTGCTCTTTACTTGTAACGGTTATACGTATGGTGACCGAATTGTAAGTGCCTTTGCTCGACGCTTTTGTTGTTGGCGTATAGTCATCTGGTGCCAAACTTTGGGCGACTGCTACGACACGATCAGCTAGCGTATCGCTTGCATCTCCAACAATTTTAAATGGAAAAGAAGCTGGGAATTCCATTAATTCATCAAATTTAGTATCTAACATTTTTCACTCTCATAGATTGCAATAACCATAATATGGTGACGATTATACCTAATACCAAGCTAAATAAATATTTGATCATTCTTGCTGACTCAAATTCGAATCGCAGTGTAATGAATTTTTAAATGAGAAGAATGAGTTAACGGTTATTCATTGCTTAATATGGCAACTTTAATTTAGTCATTATTGGGTCAATGACTAATTGGTTAGTATGGTTCAAGTTCACAAGGTTTGTTTGGCTATCAAATGCAAGAAGCCACCTTGCGGTGGCTTCTTTTTTGTATACAGTATGGTTTAGCTAAACCAACCTGCAAACATCTGCTTGAAGTAATCCATTAATTGGCTAAACCAGCTGCCTTCATTCACTTCTTGTAGCGTGACAAGTGGGAACTGAGCGATATCTTTTCCATTTAATTGGAAGTAGATACGACCGACAGTCTCGCCTTTTGCTATAGGGGCGTTAAGCTCTTTTGTGAGTTCAAAGTTAGCTTGTAAATTTTTAGCTTGGCCGCGACTAATGGTAATAGGGGTATCAGTGACAACACCTAGGTCAATCGTTTCACGGTCGCCATACCAGATTTTTTGGGTAACGAAAGTATCGCCAGCTTTGTATGGTGTAACAGTTTCAAAGAAACGGAAACCATAGTTAAGTAGCTTCTTACTTTCTGCCTTACGTGCGGCTTCACTCTTGGTGCCTAATACAACAGAGATAAGACGCATACCGTCTTTAGTTGCTGAGGTTACCAGGTTAAAACCTGCACCAGAAGTGTGGCCTGTTTTAATACCGTCAACGCTTAAGCTCTTATCCCATAACAAACCGTTACGGTTGTATTGCTTAATACCGTTGTAGGTAAATGATTTCTCTTTATAGACTGCGTACTCTTCTGGTACATCGCGAATAATTGCGGCGCCAAGAATAGCCATGTCATAAGCGGTACTTTTATGGTTGTCAGAGTCTAAACCATGGCTATTTTCAAAGTAGCTATCTTGCATTCCTAGCTGTTTAGCCCATGAGTTCATTAAGTCGACAAAGCCATCTTCAGTACCAGCAATATGTTCAGCCATTGCTACGCACGCATCGTTACCCGATTGGATAATAATGCCTTTGTTTAGATCTTCAACAGAAACTGTTTTACCGACTTCGATAAACATTTTAGAAGAGTCGGGGAAGTTTTTTGACCATGCTTTTTTACTAATGGTTACTTCATCAGTGGGGGCAATGTTACCGACTTTGATCTCATGACCGATCACATAACTTGTCATCATCTTGGTCAAGCTAGCTGGGTTTAAGCTTTCGTAAGCGTTTTCTTCAGCAATGATTTGTCCGGTGTTGTAGTCCATTAGCACGTAAGCTTTAGCTGCTACTGTTGGTGCATTTGGGGTAACGACTGGCGCTGCTTGTGCTGATAATGCGGCGACAGAGGTCGCGAACAAAAGCGTTTTTAAAGGTTTGTTCAGTAAATTCATATTAATAATGCACGTCTTAATAGTTTAGGTATGAAGAAAGTGTAATTCCAACGAGTATAACATTAGTCGACAATGGAATTCAGCCTAGGTTCATTAATCTTGGTTCATTCAGTAAGCAGGTAACTTTGAGGGTAACCCTCTTGCTTGAGCTTTTCTGTTAGCTTGTCAGCTAGTTGCTGCTGACCGATTGGGCCTAATTGCAAACGATACAAGTTATTTACGCTTTGAATGCGGCTCTTGACTTGATATTTTTGCTCTAGGCTATTGGCTAGATGACCTAAGCGTTCTTTGTTTGATGATGCTACAACCTGAATATAGTGAAGTTCAGTGCCTTTTAGCTCGGCAAGTGCACTCGATTCAGGATTGGCAATATAGATAACTTCTAGGCTTACATTTGCGGTACCGGTTTTTAGCATGTCGAGCCGGTGGGCAGCAGCATAAGATAGATCGATAACTCTATCTGCATGAAATGGCCCTCTGTCGTTGACTCGTACAATAACCGTTTTATCATTTTTAAGGTTGGTGACCTTAACGTAGCTAGGTAGTGGTAAGGTTTTATGGGCTGCAGACATCGAATACATGTCGTAGGTTTCACCGTTTGATGTGAGGTGCCCATGAAACTTAGCGCCGTACCAAGATGCAATTCCTTTTTCCGCGTAGCCTGCACCTGAGTCCATGACCTGATAACTCTTACCTAATACCGTGTAGTTCTTTTTGTTTCCCCCACGGCTATATGGCTCATATTTAGGGTGAGCATCTTCAACCTTGGTGACATCAGGAGCTGATGTTGGCGCTTTATCGTCATCAAGTTCATAGCGACCACCGCTCGAACACGCAGCTAATGTGGCGGTTAAGAATAAAATGGCAAGGGTATTATTGCGCGACATAAGCTTTGTTTAATTCCTGACTAAATTGGTAAACCGCCATAGCGTACAAAGGGCTGCGGTTATAACGGGTAATAACATAAAAGTTTTTGAGACCTAACCAATACTCATCGTGGTCGGCTTGTTCAAGCTTTACCACTAATGCTGGTTGTGACACATCAATATCCATTGATTCAGCCAGTGCAACGTTCGGTGATAGTATGTCAGCAACGTTATACTGCATTTTCTCACCAGACCACGTTTTCACTGTATCAGGTAAGTCTTTATTCAACGTTAATTGCAGTGTTACCGGCTGGTTTTTCTGCCAACCATGTTGATGGAAGTAGTTAGCTACACTACCAATAGCATCGGTAGTGCTATTTAATAGATCGCGGCTACCATCATTATCAAAATCCACTGCGTAATGGCGGTAGCTAGACGGGATAAACTGACCAAAGCCCATAGCACCAGCATAGGAGCCTTTCAGGCTATTAATATCTAAATTTTCCTCTTTTACCAGTGACTGCAGGTTGGCAAATTCACTACGGAAGAATGTTGCTCTCGGCGGATAATGGAAACCTAAGGTGTAGAGGGCGTCTTTAACAGGATAATTGCCCATGTAGCCACCGTAAAAGGTTTCAATGCCAATAATTGCGACGATGATTTGTGGATCAACATTAAACTCTTTTGAGGCTTTAGCGATAGTGTCAGCATGTTCTTGCCAGAAGGCTAACCCAGCTTCTAGACGTTTTTCTGTGAGAAATATAGGGTAGTACTGATGCCAAGGCTTAGCTTCCCATGGCTTGGTCATCGCGTCGATAACCGCTTGGTTATATTCGGCGTTGGCAATGAACGCTGCTGTTTCTTTGCTATCGAAACCTTTATCGCTTTGGGTTTTAATAAACTCAGTTTTAAGCGCTTTGACGTCTGAGTCAGAAGCTGCCGCAGCTGAGCATGAAAAGAGAGTCAATGCTAAAGGTGCAAGAATGCGTTTTAAAAGCGTCATTTATGAGGCAATCCTTAATAGTCGATAGGCATAGTGATTAGGTCACTCGAATACGTCACAATGCCATCGAAGGTTAAATCTATATAAAGAGTGAGGCTTTATCAAATAGCGTCTTAAGGCTATCTGTCGATAAAACGTCTGTGAGTGTGAATACTCATTAAGATGCCAAATCCTGTCATCAATGTCAGCATCGAGGTACCACCATAACTGATTAGAGGCAGAGGAACACCTACAACAGGTAAAAGACCTGAAACCATACCAATATTCACAAAAATATAGACGAAGAATGTTAAGGTTATACTGCCAGCTAATAAGCGAGCAAAACTGGTTTGTGCGCGCGAGGCGATAACTAAGCCTCGGCCTATTACATAAAGATATAGTGCCAGCAGAATTAACGCACCGATAAGCCCAAATTCTTCTCCAATAACCGCAAAAATAAAGTCAGTATGCCGTTCAGGCAAAAACTCTAGTTGCGATTGAGTGCCTTGAAGCCAGCCTTTGCCCCACAATCCGCCAGAGCCGATGGCAATTTTAGATTGGATAATATGGTAGCCTGCACCTAATGGATCTTTTTCTGGATCAAGCAAGGTCAATACGCGGGTACGCTGGTAGTCATGCATCAAGAAAAACCACAGCACGGGTAGCATCGCCAATACACTGCCGATAAAGCCACCAACAATACGCCAACTCATACCGGATAGAAACAGTACAAAGATGCCTGAAGCGGCAACAAGGATAGAGGTACCTAAATCTGGCTGCTTAGCGATGAGTAATGTGGGGACAAGTAACAGTATTCCTGCACCAGCAAGGTAGCGTTTCTTGGGGGGGAGTGGGAACTTACTGATATACCAAGCCATGGTAATAGGGAAGGCGAGCTTAATAAGTTCAGATGGTTGAAACTCCATAAAGCCTAAGTTTAACCAGCGCTGAGCACCTTTATTGATCTCACCAAAAAAGTGCACTCCAATCAGTAAGATGATCCCAGTAATATAAATGGGGAACGCCCAACGCCTAAGCACTTCAGGGTTAATCTGCGCCACAGTAAACATCACTAATAGCGATAGCCCCATACGGAACAGTTGGCGATCCATTAGCGCTAAGTCTTCACCGCCGGCAGAATAAATAACAACAAGTCCGAAAGCCATGAGTGCCAGCAGGCCTAACAGCAATGGCAAGTCTATGTGTAAGCGCTGCCATATGTTTGGTCGGCTATTGTGTGCACTCATTCTGTTTTATCCCATGAATCTCTTAACAAATACTCGTCGAGTAAAGCGCGAGCTACTGGCCCAGCGTTAACGCCACCCCAACCCGCGTTTTCAAGTACTACAGCGAGAACAATTTTAGGGTTTTCGTACGGGGCGTAAGCAATAATTAAAGCATTGTCACGTAGACGTTCATCAATGTTTTCCGCATCGTATTCTTCATCTTGCGCAACACTAAATACCTGTGCGGTACCCGTTTTCATCGCCGCGGTGTAGCGTGCGTCGGTAAAGCGAGACTTATGCGCTGTATCACGCATGGCTTCATTAATGATGTCCCAGTTTTTAGGGTTCGATAGTACGATAGGCGGTAGCTCATCGGGCGGCGTGTCGATTTTAGCGGTTTGATCTTGAATCGACTTAAGCATGTGTGGCACAAAACGGCGGCCATTGTTGGCTAAAATAGCGGTAGCATTGGCAAGCTGCAGCGGCGTTGTTGTCCAGTAGCCCTGACCAATACCAACAGAGATGGTATCGCCGATATACCAAGGTTGGTTATAGCGTAAACGCTTCCAATCTTTAGACGGCATGTTACCGGCGGACTCTTCAAAAATATCAACGCCGGTACGTTCACCAAATCCAAAGGGTTGCATAAAGTTGGCGATAGCATCAACGCCTGTTTTATAGGCAAGATCATAAAAATAGGTGTCACAAGAGCTAACAATGGCGCTGTTAACATCAACCCAGCCATGACCCCAGCGTTTCCAGTCACGGTATTTACGTTCAACACCTGGGATCTGCCAAAAACCAGGGTCCCAAATACGCGTTTTTTGGGTAACGGTTTTATTTTCTAAGCCTAATAACGCCAAGTGTGGCTTAACGGTGGATGCAGGGGCGTATTGACCCTGAGTCGCACGGTTGATAAGTGGGCGTGACTTAGAATTGAGTAATTCGCTATACGCCTTACTACTAATGCCATGCACAAATTGGTTAGGATCATAAGTTGGGCTAGAGATTAGCGCTAAAATACCACCATCTCGTGGATCGATTGCAACAATAGAGCCACGTCGACCATTAAGTAGCTCCATGGCTTTTTGTTGAAGCTTTAAATCTAAGGTCAGGTGGATATCTTGCCCGGGCGTTGGCGGCTCAGATTTTAAAATACGAATGGTACGACCGCGGTTGTTAACCTCTTCTTCGAGGTGCCCAGGTTTACCAAGTAGTAGGCTCTCGTAAAACTTTTCGATACCTTGCTTACCGATATCTTTTGTTGCCGCATAGTTTGCCCACAAGTTATTACGGATAAGCGAGTCTTGATCTCGGCTATTGATTTTGCCGACATAGCCTAATGCGTGAGTCATTAAACCATTGTACGGGTAGTGGCGCTTGAGGCCCGCGTCAACAGAAATGCCCGGAAAGCGGTGCTGATTCACACTGAATTTTGCAACTTGTTCTTCGGTCAGTTTGTTCTTAATTGTCAGAGGCTTAAAACGACGGTGATACTTAAGTGCATCGATTACGTTTTCTTTTTCATCTGCCGACAAGTCGATAACGAGGCTGAGCTCATCTAAGGTCTCACTGACATTTTTAACCTTTTCTGGCACCATCTCTAATGAGAAAAAAGGTTGGTTTTCGGCGAGTAATTGGCCGTGACGATCGTAGATTAAGCCACGACTAGGCGCGACAGGGACGACACGAATACGATTGTCATTAGAGCGAGTTTCGTAATCTTTAAAGGAGGTGATTTGCAGGTTGTAGAGGTTAACCAGCAACAAGCTCAGCAGGATAAATACAGATAAGAACGTAAACAGGGCGCGACTTTTAAATAGCGACGCCTCGGCCGCATGGTCGTTCATGGTTATGCGCTTTCTTGGTGACACTTACATTCTCTCCTGCTTAAAAAAGGGTGCCAAGCACATATCCTATTAAGGTCTGTTTAGTTTTATAGGGTGTCGATATTATTCTCTATGGTAAGGGTGATTATTGTTGATACTCCAGCCACGATATAGGCTTTCGGCAACAATCACTCGTACCAGAGGATGAGGTAGAGTTAAGGCTGATAAGCACCAGCTTTGCGCAGCGGCTTTTTTACACTCAGGTGATAAACCTTCTGGGCCTCCAATTAACAAGCTAACATCGCGACCATCAAGCAACCACTTGTTCATTTGCTCTGCTAATTGCGGTGTTGTGAGGTTTTTACCCGGTAAGTCCAAGCTGACGATATGATTCCCTTTCGGGATCGCCGCCAACATTAACTCGCCCTCTTTTTGGAGAATGCGAGCTATATCGGCATTTTTACCGCGTTTGCCAGCAGGGATCTCAATTAATTCAAGCGCCATATCTCGAGGAAAGCGGCGCTGATATTCTTTGAAACCTGTTTCGACCCAATCTGGCATGCGGGTCCCAACTGCGACTAACTGAATCTTCATTACTCAGGCTTTTCTGACCAAAGTTTTTCAAGCTGGTAGAAGTCACGAGTTTGATCTTGCATAACGTGCATAATCACATCGCCTAGGTCTACTAGAACCCACTCGCTGCTCTCACGACCTTCGACACCAAGAATGTGCAGACCGGCACGCTTTGACTCAACCACTAGATTTTCAGCGATTGCTTTAACGTGTGTTTTTGAGTTACCCGTACATACCACCATAAAATCGGCGATGTTTGATTTCTCAGATATGTCGATTACAACGATATCTTTTGCTTTAAGGTCTTCAACCTTATCGATTACAAATTGCTTTAACTCTGCGCTTTCCACGCTGGTACCCCATTAATTTTAAGACAGCGCGATAGTATAGCAGTATTTCAGATCCAGATTAATAGTTCTGTATAGAAATATCTGTGTTTGAATGCGGTTTAATGTTTATTAGCTGTAGGATCGGCTAGATAATGCCAATCAACATAAGAAAGAGATCTACATCTTTATACTAATTGGTATAAAGCTGATTACATCGAATGTAATCTTGAATCGAGACGGGTAGTGCTGCATTTGGCATCAGGCCCTGCATGAGTCGCTGACGTATTTGCGTTGAGGAGAAATCTTGTTCTGCTACATCAAGCATAAAAATTTTACCGAATTTTTGTGGCGTTGTTTGGGTGTTATCGCTAAGTCTGGGCTTTAAGATTGCCTGAATTGGGTCGTTAGTAGCAAGTTGCCAGCCGGGGCGCTTGCAAACGACTAAGTGGCATAGGTCTAACAGTTGTTGCCATTCATGCCAGTGAGTAAAGCTCAAAAATGAGTCCATGCCCATAATGAAGTAAAACTCATGCTCTGGGTGCATGTTGCTTAATTTAGCTAAAGTCATGGCTGAATAGGAAGGTGTATCGCGTTTCGCTTCAATATCACAAAGTTGAAATTGAGGTAGTTCATCACAAATAAGCTGCGCCATGGCGAGTCTATCGGCAGTGGAGACATGAGTGCCGGGTTTGTGCGGTGGAATATGGTTTGGCATAAGCCAAACCTCATCCAAATTAAGCTGGTTCTTTGCTTCGAGTGCAGGACGAATATGACCAAAATGGATAGGGTCGAAGGTGCCGCCTAAAATGCCAATTCTCATGCTCAAGACCTATATTAATCTAATGTTATATGGGCGAGTTTGGCGTGAGCTTTAGCATCGAAAAGTAGACTAATGTGACTCAATCCAGTCCAGTCTTCAATGCCTTGTTGTTTGAGCTTAAGTTCAATGGCTGAAGCGCCAGCAAGCAAGGTTTCTACATGATTCAATTCAAGACGGTTAAGTGCATTTTGATAAATGGGCTTACGTTTATCCCAAATGCGCAACTTGCTCCAAAGTCCCTGTAGAGGCTCGCGCTTATTCTGTGCTGTCTTTAGTTGTAACAATACGGCGAGCTCTTTAAATAACGACCATAGGATAATTGGCATCGCCACTCCCTCACTTTTAAGCTGTGAAAGAATATGTTGGGCTTTATCTTGTTGGTTGTTGAGCATGGCGTCAGTTAATTGAAATACGCTGAAGCGTGATTGATCTTCAAAGTATTGGCTTAGTTGGTCGCAATCAATCGGCTCATTAGGACTGAGCAGTTGCAGCAGTTGCAGTGCTTGGTCGGCGGCAAGCAAGTTACCTTCGTAAAGTGCAAAGAGCATTTCACGCGGGTCTCGTGCCAATGACAAGCCGTAATGCTGAATTCTTCCATCTAACCAACGTTGAAACTGTGCGCCCTCTGGCGTCGTGCAAGGTACGTAAATCCCTTTTGCATCAAGCACCTTAAACCATTTACTCTTGGTTTGTTCGCTCGCAAGCTTAGGGCCAGTTAAAATCAATAATACATCTGGATTATCCATCTGCATTAGCGATTGCAGCATAGTGCTGCCTTCAGCCCCTGGTTTTGCTTGTGGGAGGGTTAACTCAATAATACGACGGCTTGAAAACAAGCTCATCGCTTGCCATTGCTCAAAAAGCTCATTCCAACTAAACCCCGTTTCTTGGGTTAACTGGATCTTTTCTTCAAAGCCTTGACGTTTAGCTTCACTGTGCAGAGCTGCACGGCTTTGCTCACATAACCATGGATCGTCGCCAAAAATAAGGCAACATTGGGGTAATGGAGAAAGTTGGCGCGTTAACTGATCTGGATAGACCCGCATTAATTAACCTTTGTAGAAGCCAGAGTTTGAATAATTCTGTCAGCAGCTTGAACTCGCATCTCTTTGAGTAAGAGCTCCATTTCTCGGCTCTTTGCTAAAGCCGTACGCGGATCGTCAAGGTAGTCACGGTGGATAGCTACATCAAAGCGTTGAGATTCAGCACCTGGCATCTGTACGGCAAAACTTACCTGGTAGATAAGCTCATATTCAGCAACGTTACCCGTTGGGTAGATTGATAGCGTAGAGCGATCGAGTGAGTCACTGATAAGGCGCAGAACTGGAATGTCATTCGCGGGCTTAACTACAGCAATACTGTTTAAACGCAGGCGTTCACGTACTAGACGTGTTAGTTCACTGTATTCATCTTGACTGCTAAGGCTTAAGGTTTGTAGCTGCTCAGGGATAGAGTAGCTACCTTGTAATCTAAAGCCGCAACCGGCACTGAGCAAAATGCTCAGTGCCAAGGTTGCTAAAAGTATGCGTTTAATTAGCATAAGCTTTGTTTTGTCTTCCTTGGTTTTAGAAGGATTAGTTAGCCACGATATTGAGCAACTTGCCCGGTACGTAGATAACTTTACGAACAGTTTTACCTTCAGTGTGTTTAACCACACCTTCTTCGGCCATACCTGCTGCTTCAACTTCTTCTTTACTCGCATCTGCTGCAACAGTGATCTTCGCGCGCAGTTTACCGTTCACTTGAACAATGATTAGCTTGCTGTCTTCAACCAGTGCAGACTCGTCAACTTCTGGCCAAAGTACATCTTCAATCGCACCTTGGTTACCAAGATCGTTCCATAACACAAAACATGTGTGTGGAATGATTGGATAAAGTAAACGGATAACAGCGTTCAAGGCTTCTTGCATCAATGCCTTGTCTTGCTCTGTCTCAGTCGGCGCTTTTTGGAGACGGTTCATTAGCTCCATAACTGATGCAATTGCGGTGTTGAACATCTGACGACGCTCAATATCATCACCCACTTTTGCAATGGTCTTATGCAGTTCACGGCGTAGCTCTTTTTGAGCAGCGTTAAGTGACTTAACGTCAAGTTCTGCAGTTGGACCTGAAGTAATATGGTCGTGTGCAGTTTTCCACAAACGCTTAATAAAGCGATGTGCGCCTTCAACGCTCGACTCTTGCCATTCAAGTGTTAGCTCTGGTGGCGCTGCAAACATCATAAATAGACGAACCGTGTCAGCACCGTACTTATCAACCATCTCTTGCGGGTCGATACCGTTGTTTTTCGACTTAGACATCTTGCTCATACCGGTGTAAACCAGCTCGTTACCTTCGCTGTCTACGGCTTTAACGGTACGGCCTTTGTCGTCAGTTTCCTGCACAGTCACATCAGATGGAGCAACCCAAACGCGCGCGCCTTTCTCATTGTTATAGTAGTAAGCATCAGCGAGTACCATACCTTGAGTTAGCAGACGTTTAGCTGGCTCATCAGAGTTGACTAGACCTGCATCACGTAGCAATTTGTGGAAGAAGCGGAAATACAATAGGTGCATACAAGCATGCTCGATACCACCAATGTATTGGTCTACAGGTAACCAGTAGTTTGCCTTTGCAGGATCAAGCATTTCATCTGCATGGGGGCTACAGTAGCGTGCGTAGTACCAAGATGATTCCATAAAGGTATCAAAGGTATCAGTTTCACGGAACGCTTCTTGACCGTTAACCTGAGTCTTAGCCCACTCTTTATCTGATTTTATTGGGCTTTGGATGCCATCCATAACCACATCTTCAGGTAAAATCACTGGTAATTGATCTTCAGGTGTAGGAATAACCGTACCGTCAGCCAAAGTGACCATTGGAATTGGTGCACCCCAGTAACGTTGACGTGAAACACCCCAGTCGCGTAGACGGAAGTTCACTTGACGCTTACCTTTGCCTTCAGCTGTAAGCTTGGCATCGATTGCATCAAATGCTGCTTGGAAATCTAGACCGTCAAACTCAGCAGAGTTAAATAGTACGCCTTTTTCAGTATAAGCTTCTTCGCTGATATCGACTTCACCGTCAGCTGGCTTAACAACCGCTTCAATGTTTAGACCGTACTTTTTAGCAAACTCATAGTCACGCTGATCGTGAGCGGGTACAGACATCACTGCGCCAGTACCGTAGTTCATCAGTACAAAGTTACCAACCCATATAGGCACTTGTTTGCCAGTAATTGGGTGGATAGCATTTAGGCCTGTCGCAACACCTTTCTTTTCCATCGCTGCCATAGCAGCTTCGGTGGTATCGGCGTTTTTACACTCTTCAATAAACTCAGCTAGCGCTGGGTTATTGATAGCAGCTTGCTCTGCTAGTGGGTGCGCGGCTGCAATCGCAACATAAGTTACGCCCATCACTGTATCAGGACGCGTAGTATAGATATCAAAGCTCTGGTCACTATCAGCAACCTTGAACGTCATCTCGATACCTTCACTACGGCCAATCCAGTTACGCTGCATGGTCTTAACTTGTTCAGGCCACTCTTCTAGCGTATCAATATCGTTTAGCAGCTCTTCAGCGTACTCAGTGATTTTAATAAACCACTGCGGGATCTCTTTTTGCTCAACAGTGGTATCACAGCGCCAGCAGCAACCGTCGATAACCTGCTCATTGGCAAGCACGGTTTCATCGTTTGGACACCAGTTAACTGAAGCTGTCTTCTTGTATACCATGCCTTTTTCATAAAGCTTGGTGAAGAACCACTGTTCCCAGCGATAGTATTCAGGCGTACATGTAGCGATTTCACGTGACCAGTCATAGCCAAAACCTAGCATTTTAAGCTGGTTTTTCATGTAATCGATATTTTCGTAAGTCCAAGGCGCAGGCGCAGTGCTGTTTTTGATTGCCGCGTTTTCAGCGGGAAGACCAAAAGAGTCCCAACCGATAGGTTGAAGCACGTTTTTACCTTGCAGACGTTGGTAACGAGACACAACATCGCCTATGGTGTAGTTACGTACGTGACCCATGTGCAGTCGACCCGATGGGTACGGGAACATAGAAAGGCAATAGAACTTTTCTTTGTTTGCGTCTTCGGTAACTTCAAATGTTTTTGTGTCTTGCCAGTGCTGCTGCACTTTAGCTTCAATTTCTGAAGGAGTATATTGCTCTTGCATCAATCTATTTCCGGCTATGCCGCCTATTGTTTGATCTAGCGCTATTTCAGCGCGAGTGATATCGACATAGAATAAACTAGAAGTGCGTCATTAAAAAGGTTCGTTGAAGGAGTATTTACCATGAGTGAACAAAGTACTGAGTTACTTTCGCTATATAAGGCACTTATTGACCAATTGCAATCGCAATACAATGATGATAACTCATTGACTGTAAAGAGTTTGTATGCACAAATGCAAGCGTGTAAAGAATACTTGGCTATAAAACAGCAAGCGAAGCAAGAAGAGCTTGCTTTAGTCGAACAATTTTTAAAACGTGACATTGCGAGTTTCTTGCAGGAAAAAAATGCCACCGATTTAAGTCATAGCCCAACGGTTATCACAGTTGAGAGCACATTATGGCACTGGTTGGGAGAGATCACCGATCGTAGCCAAGTGGAATGGCATGAAGTCGCGCAAGATTTTAAACATCACGGTTACTATGAAAGTGGTGAGATTGTCGGCCAAGGTACTATGGTGTGTACGGCTTGTGGCCATGAGTCAAAAATAGAATTCCCTGGAATATTGCCTGACTGTACAGAGTGCGACAATAACGAGTTCACTCGCGAGGCATTAGCTCCATAGCCCATATTGGCAGTGGATAGATGCAGCTTGAAACTAATAGAGAACGGCGCTTATGCGCCGTTTTTACGTTGAGCTGCTAGCAACCATCATGCATGGTTTCATACTTGGGCGTGCTAGTGGCCGTTGCTTGTTGGTATCTAAAGTAGCAAAGGTCGTCACTGACCTTGCCATCATCATCGTCATCGTAGCCAATGTAGGTAAGGTTAACACCTTGCTCCTCGATAACAAAAACAGTGTCGAGATCGAGCCTATTAGCGAGATCGGTATTATCCAAATAGCCTGAAAGTAGGCGCGTTTCAAAGCTACCGTTGCCATCAAGATCGATATCGATAATATCATTGCGGGAGCTATGTGGTTTAGTTGCCGTGCCAGGAATTTGCGACTTAGCATAGACCAATTGATTGGCGGTCTTACTACTGGCTTCAATTTGGTTAATCGATTCAGCTCTTGCTTCGCTAGAGAGTCCGATAAATTTAGGCGCGGCAACAATCGCTAAAATGCCCAGAATGATGATAACCACAACCAGTTCAATGAGTGTAAATCCATTTTTCTGCTTATGTTTTATCATTGAATTTTCTTTCTAATTGCCACGGCAATCGCGATAAGAAAGCTTACTATTAACACTGGCCATTGGCCAACAGTGGTAAATAGTGTGTGGCCTTTCATTAGCACAATATCTGCAATCAGCACTCCGGCTTCAAATTGCGGTAGCTGGTGGGTGATATTGCCCTTTTCATCGACGACAGCAGTAACACCGTTGTTGGTTGCGCGCACTAATGGTCGACCTAGCTCTACCGAGCGCATCTGCGCGATTTCCATATGCTGCAGCGGGCCGTTTGAGCTACCAAACCACGCATCATTGGATACCGTCATCAGTAAGTCGGTATTGTCATTCATATTGGCACGCAGCTGTTCAGGGAAGGCAATTTCATAGCAGATGGCGGGTGATATCTGGTGGCCGACGGCATTGAGATTTGGCTGCATAAAATCGCCTCTGGCAAAGGAGGACATCGGCAGATTAAAAAATGGCGCGAGTGGCCGTAATAGCGATTCAAACGGCACAAATTCACCTATAGGCAGGAGATGATGCTTCTTAAATTCGTTACTGCCGTTACCTAAGTAATCAGCCTCTGATTGCTGTTTGTGATTGTAATTGCCAAGGACTATTAGTGAGTTATAAAAAGAATCCTCTCTATGGCTAATAATACCTGTGATGATGGCGGTATTATTTAAGTTAGCGACTTTATTAGCGTTATAAAGAAAGTCCTTCACCATATATTCTGGTGCAGGGATCGCCGCTTCGGGCCAGATAATTAAATCGGCTGATAACTCAGGTCGCGATAGATCCATATATTTGAGCATGGTTGGCCATAGGGCATCAGGTTCCCACTTCATGCTTTGTGGGATATTCCCTTGAACTAATGCAACTTTGATGGATTCGCCATTAGGCTTAACGTGTGAGGTCATCGGTGCAATAAAGACGAGCATTGTAAGCACGGGAAGCGTGATTGCGAGACTTTGCCAGCGCTTAACGGCTAACAGCGCCAAAGCGCCCGCGAGCATAGCGATAATAAAGCTTAGCCCTAAGGTGCCAAACATTGAGGCGATAGGCTTGAGCGGACCTTCTGTTTGACTGTATCCCGCCCATAACCATGGAAAGCCTGTTAATACCCAGCCTCGTGCCCATTCGGTAATGGTCCAGAGCGCAGGGAACACAAGTAGGTTACGTAACAGCGATGTCTTTGGTGTCAGCTTTTGCAGTAAGCAACCAGCAAGTGCAGGATAAAGTGCCAGATATAAGGCAAGTAGTGCCATTAAAGCGATGGAGGCGATAAGCGGCATACCGCCATAGATATCCATGCTGACATGGACCCAGCTGATCCCCACAGAGAAGCAGCCAAAGCCAAAACTCAGCCAATAGCGAAAAGCTTGCTTAGGGGTTAAGTCTGCACTTTGATGCACAATGTAGGCCATCGCAACTAGATAGATTGGCCAGATAGAGTAGGGAGCAAAGGAGAGCGCCGTAGTGGCGCCAGCCGCATAGGCTAGCACCATTTTCGAACGCGAATGATGGGCTAATGCCCGAAGTTTATTCAGCATATAGCCTCATCATTGGGTCGTGATAACGGAGTTAGTTGCTAGGCAACCGTCTAATCATTGCTATGATTGTTATCTGCAAATTTTACTCTAAGTTGAATTAAGCGACGGGTGTCGGCATTAACAACTTTAAATTCAATATTCTGGATCATGACTTTTTCGTCACGCTCAGGTAAGTGGCCAAAGGCATGAGATACCATACCACCGACTGTATCGAACTCTTCGTCGCTGAACTCTGTACCAAATGTTGAATTGAAATCATCAATTGGAGTGAGCGCTTTTACCATGAAGACTTGTTTCGCGATCTGCTTGATCTCAGTCTCTTCAGCTGAGTCATGATCAAATTCATCTTCAATTTCACCAACGATCTCTTCGAGAATATCTTCAATTGTTACAAGTCCAGATACTCCACCATACTCATCGACAACAATCGCCATATGGTAACGTTGAGAGCGGAACTCTTTTAGTAAGACATCAACACGCTTACTCTCAGGAACAACAACTGCAGGTCGAATTACTTGGCGTAATTCAAATGGATGCTCATTGTTTTTAAAGCCATACTGAATCAAGTCTTTCGCAAGCAAAATGCCTTCGATATGATCTTTATCTTCATTGACTACGGGAAAACGGGAGTGTGCTGAACTGATCACGGTAGAAAGTACATCTTCTACTGAATCATTTATTTGGATAGCTACAATCTGTGCACGTGGGATCATAATATCCCTTACACGTAGATCGGATACTTCTAAGACACCTTTAATCATTTCGCGAGTGTCTTCGCTGATTACTTCACGCATCTCTGCATCGTGAATTACGCCAACTAGGTCTTCGCGATTTTGCGGTTCGCCCTGGAACAACTGACTTACTTTCTCTAACCAGCCCTTCTTGTGGGCGTTAGTACTCGGTGGGATATCGTCACTCATAGTGTTTTCTTGACTCTGGTGAGCCAATTATTGCTCCTCATAAGGATTAGTATAACCAAGGCTTTCAATGAGTTGGGTCTCTAATGACTCCATCTCTTCAGCCTCAGAGTCTTCAATATGATCATACCCTAGCAGATGGAGACAACCATGTACAACCATGTGTGCCCAATGTGCGATTAGTGGTTTATTTTGATCAATTGCTTCTTGCTCTACTACCGCCGCACAAATCACTAAATCACCTAATAATGGTAGCTCAATGCCCGGTGGTGCTTCAAAGGGAAAAGACAATACATTTGTCGGCTTGTCTTTTCCACGATAAGTGTTATTCAACTCTTGGCTTTCTTCAACGTCGACGATACGAATCGTTAATTCTGCCTCATCCATAGTATCTCTGAGTGCAGTTTTGACCCAAAGTTCCAGTTCAGCTTGTGTTGGTAGTTGAAAACCTTCAACAGCAATTTGAACATCAAGATCGATAACCGTTTGATTATCACTCATGGTTAGCAGTTTCCTGTAATTGGTATTGGCTATCTTTATTGCCTTTACTCGATTGTGCTTTTAACTCGAAAGCTTCATAGGCTTCAACAATGCGCGCAACCACGGGGTGGCGTACAACATCTTTTGCTTGGAAGAAGTTAAAACTAATTTCATCGACCTCACCGAGCACTTCAATTGAGTGGCGCAGGCCAGACTTTTGATGCTTAGGTAAATCAATTTGTGTAATGTCGCCAGTGATCACTGCTCGTGAGTTAAAACCAATACGGGTTAAGAACATTTTCATCTGTTCAACCGTGGTATTTTGGCTTTCATCGAGAATAATAAACGCATCATTTAATGTGCGGCCGCGCATATAGGCAAGCGGCGCGACTTCAATCACGTTGCGCTCGATTAAACGCTCGACTTTCTCAAAGCCCATCATCTCAAATAGCGCATCATAAAGCGGACGCAGATAAGGGTCTACTTTTTGACTTAAGTCACCGGGTAAGAAACCCAATTTTTCACCAGCTTCAACAGCCGGGCGAGTGAGTAAAATTCGACGAACTTCTTGGCGCTCTAATGCATCAACTGCGGCTGCAACGGCAAGGTAGGTTTTACCTGTGCCAGCGGGACCAATACCAAAAGTTATATCATGAGTGACGATGTTGCGCACATAGTCACTTTGGTTTGGATTGCGGGGTTTAATCACGCCACGCTTGGTCTTGATAAAAAGCTCACTGTCATCGCGAGGCGCTTCCATCTCAAGGGCTATCGCTTCTTGAATCGCAATATGTACTGCATCGGGCTCTAAATCAGGTGTGCTGCCTTTAAGTGGCTGCGTTTCGATATAGAGGTTTCTGAGTAGATTATTAGCAGTTAAGCAGTTACGCGGCGTACCAACAATTTGAAAGTGATTGTTGCGGTAGCTAATTTCAACGCCAATGCGGCGCTCTAACTGCTTGATGTTGTCATCAAATGGGCCGCAAAGTGAAGCTAGTCTACGGGTTTCCGCTGGCTCTAAATATAGGTTGAGCGTAGTTAACTTGTTTGACAAAAATTCACTCCATTTATCGACGTCGGGTTTTCGCTAATAATGCTAGTTTACGAGGCATATTCAATAATTGCGAATGGTATTTTTCAAAGGCAATTAAGAAGAAAAAAGCGGCATCTCAGGATGCCGCCTTTTGCGTATTCTAGTTTGGGTATTGTTAGTTTAAGCAGGCTTAAACTGGGTAACCCCTAAATCATCATCTTGCTTATACTTTGCAGTGATGTCTGATGGGCGCAGATCACGACGTAGATCCATTTCATCTTCACCACGGATAAACACACCGCGTAAAGAGTTGGTATACACGTCTACAATCTCTACGTCGACAAATTTACCGATATGTTTATGCATACCTTCAAAGTTCACTACACGGCTGTTTTCAGTTCGACCGCGAAGCTCCATTGGATTTTTAACCGATGGACCTTCAACCAAGATACGTTGCACAGTGCCTACCATATGGCGGCTATAGCGCATTGCTTGCTGGGTGATGCGATCTTGCAAAATGGCCAGACGTTCTTTTTTCTCATCTAGGCTAACATCATCTGGAAGATCTGCTGCCGGCGTGCCAGGGCGCGCACTGTAGATAAAACTAAAGCTATGGTCGAATTGGATCTCTTCAATTAGCTTCATTGTGTCAGCAAAATCTTGCTTCGATTCACCAGGGAAACCAATGATAAAATCTGAGCTGATTAGAATATCAGGACGCGCTTTACGTAAACGGCGGATAATCGACTTATATTCGATTGCCATATGGCCGCGTTTCATTTGCGTTAGGATCAAGTCAGAACCTGATTGCACTGGTAAATGTAAGAAACTCACCAATTCAGGGGTGTCTTCATACACATCAATAATGTCTTGCGTAAACTCAATCGGGTGACTAGTGGTAAAGCGTAGACGGTCGATGCCATCAATTGCTGCCACGTAACGTAAAAGCTCTGCAAAAGTACAGATTTCATCATCGTGGGTTGCGCCACGATAAGCATTTACGTTTTGACCTAATAAGTTTACTTCACGCACGCCTTGTTCAGCCAACTGGGCGATTTCAAGAATGATATCGTCAAGTGGTCGGCTAACTTCTTCACCACGTGTATAAGGCACAACACAGAAAGAGCAGTACTTGCTGCAACCTTCCATAATTGACACGAATGCACTTGGACCATCAGCGCGAGGCTCTGGTAGACGGTCAAACTTCTCAATTTCAGGGAAGCTAACGTCGATTACCGCTTTCTTTCCGTCTTTGATTTGATCAATCATTTCAGGCAGGCGGTGTAAGGTTTGTGGACCAAAAATAAGGTCAACACACTGCGCACGCTCTTTAATTGCTTTACCTTCTTGTGAGGCAACACAACCACCAACGCCAATAATTAGGCCTGGCTTCTTATCTTTTAATGTTTTCCAGCGCCCTAGCTGATGAAAAACCTTTTCCTGTGCTTTTTCACGAATAGAGCAAGTGTTCAGCAGCAGCACGTCAGCTTCTTCAGCATTGTCTGTTAGTGTATAACCTTCGTATTCGTCAAGAAGATCAGCCATCTTAGAAGAGTCATACTCATTCATTTGACAGCCCCAAGTTTTAATATGGAGTTTTTTACTCATCAGTCTGTATCACTCTAGAAGCACCGAAAAAATAGCGCGACATTTTAACGCCTAAGTTAGCCTGTGGCTAGCATTTAGCCGTTAATAAAGTGAATTTATTCAGCCGATTTTAATACTCCTGAATTTAATACGGTTTTATTTGGTTGTTCAGCTTTCGCAACTTGGCTGCTAATAAAGCCTTGCTCCTTAGCCATCTGCATGATGTTCGACTTGGCTTGCTGTTGGATTTCTACCCGCACTTGCTGGTTGAAATCTTGCAACATATCACTCGTGTATTGATACATGGCGTATTCAAATGGAGTTCGGTAAGTGACAGTGATGTGCTCGATCTGATTTTGACTGTCGTTGGCATAACTTATCGAGGGCGCTACTAACGCTGCTGATAGTATAGCGTAGGCAATGACTTTCATATTATCCTCACTCATTTCTCTATGGATATATCCATTAGATAACTTGAGTGTATGGCATGGTTTGCAGCTAAGCCCGACGGTTTGTAAGCAGGTGTGAGTAAAAGCCAGTTCAGACACATTTATACACGTTAGACCCATATTTGACATCAAATGACATATTTTGTAGCGCTTAGCGGTCAAATTTTACTTGATGAAGCACGGGGATGAGCAATTCAAGGCAGGGATAATCTGATGGGCATCAAATAGTGCAAACTTTCTTGTATAAAGCGCTAATGTCGATGCTTTTTAGGTGTAAACTCGGTAGCGAAAAATGAGTTTAGTTGTCAGGAGACAAAGCGGTGGAACAGACAAGTACTGAAAGCAATCTATATGATGCAGTTGTTGTGGGGGGCGGAATGGTCGGCGCCGCGACAGCGATTGGTCTTGGTCAACTTGGATTAAAGGTTGCGATAGTCGAAGCGTTTGCTCCTAAAGCCTATGACAGTGAGCAGCCATTAGATTTACGGGTTTCTGCGATCAGTGCCGCGTCTGAAGCATTGCTTGAACGCTTAGGTGCTCTGTCAGGTTTAGACTCCATGCGTAAGGTAGCCTATAAAGGTCTAGAAACGTGGGAGCTAGATGGCTGTATTACGCGTTTCCACAGTGACCAAATTGGCTCACCTCATTTAGGCCATATTATCGAAAATCGCCTGATCCAATTAGCACTTTGGCAGCGCATGGAGCAGCTAGATAATATCACGCTACATTGTCCAACCAAGATTGCGATGCTTTCTCGGACACCAGCTCAAGATTTGATAGCGCTTAAACTCGATAATGGTGATTCATTGACGACACGTTTACTGATTGGCGCTGATGGTGCCAACTCTATGGTGCGCCAATGGGCCAATATTGGAATCACTGGCTGGGATTATGCGCAGTCAGCGATGCTGATTAATATTGAAACCGCGGCTAAACAACAAGATGTCACCTGGCAGCAGTTTACGCCAAGTGGTCCACGTTCATTATTGCCATTACCCGGCAATAATGCTTCATTAGTTTGGTATGACGACGCGAATAAAATAGCTCAGCTCTCTCAGCTCAATAATTTAGCCTTAAAAGCACAAATCGTTCAGTACTTCCCTGCGCGTTTAGACCGCGATTTTAACGTGGTTAATAAGGCAAGTTTTAAGCTGACTCGCCGCCATGCACAAGTTTACTACCGAGATAACTTAGTGATCCTCGGTGATGCCGCGCACACGATTAACCCACTGGCAGGGCAGGGAGTTAATCTAGGTTTTAAAGATGTTGATGCCTTAATCAATACTATTGCTAGCCATTTAGAGGATGAGAAAGGCTGGTGGCACAGTAAGGTGTTAGAAAAATATCAACAATGCCGCTATCGAGATAATTTGTTGATGATGTCGACCATGGATCTGTTCTATGCAAGCTTTAGTAACGACATCTTGCCATTAAAACTTCTGCGTAATGGTGCACTGAAACTGGCCAATATCGACGGCCCAATTAAGAAGCAGGTACTTAAATACGCAATGGGGTTTTAATTATAAAATGGTTGTCTCGACTAATTTGACACCATAGGCGTTAGCATAAGCATAAGCATAAGCATAAGCATAAGATGAAAACCGAATATTACCTATTCGGTTTTTTTGTCGATTTCCATTGTTTTTTTTCTAGGCCCTTTCGAAAAATGCATCATATTTGGGGGCAAATAGAGCCTGAGCTCGGCATCATGTTTAAACGATATTGGCGTATAATTTGTTGGCAGGCTATTTGAGTGCTAAAATGCCGCGTTTTTAATTTTGTTGTTGGTGTGTTTTATCGACGGCAAAACATAAATTAGGCAAATACAGACTGGGTACTATGAGCAATATTAAACTGATAGTTGGGCTTGCAAACCCCGGCGCGCAGTACGAACGGACTCGTCATAATGCTGGCGCGTGGTACGTTGAAGAACTCGCTAGAGTCTGTGGTGCCACATTAACATTAGACAGTAAATACTTCGGCATGACGGCGAGAGCTACCTTGCATGGCAAAGATGTTCGTCTGTTGATCCCGACAACCTTTATGAATTTAAGTGGTAAGTCGGTAGGCGCGTTAGCGAACTTTTTTCGCATCGCACCTGAAGAGATATTAGTTGCACACGATGAGCTTGATATGCCGCCGGGTGTAGCGAAATTTAAGTTGGGTGGTGGTCACGGTGGCCATAATGGTCTTAAAGATATCATTGCAAAATTAGCAAATGATAAAGGCTTCTACCGCTTACGTATTGGCATTGGTCATCCTGGTGATAAGAGTCAGGTGAGCAATTATGTGCTGAGTAAGGCCTCTCCAACGGATCAAGAACTGATGGACGCTGCAATTGATGAAGCGGTACGTTCGACAGAAGTCTTGTTCAACCAAGATATGGCAAAGGCGATGCATAGACTGCATTCTTTTAAAGCATAAACAAGTGCTTGGAGCATTGCTTCAAGTCATTCATTGATATTAAAGGTAACAATATGGGTTTCAAATGTGGCATCGTAGGCCTGCCAAACGTTGGTAAATCAACACTTTTCAACGCACTAACAAAAGCTGGCATCGAAGCGTCAAACTTCCCGTTCTGTACAATTGAGCCTAATACAGGTGTTGTTCCTGTACCTGATTCACGTCTAGACGCATTAGCTGCCATTGTTAAGCCTGAGCGTGTATTGGCAACAACAATGGAGTTTGTTGATATTGCAGGTCTAGTTGCTGGTGCTTCGAAAGGTGAAGGTCTAGGTAACAAGTTCCTAGCTAACATCCGTGAAACTGATGCAATTGGTCACGTTGTTCGTTGTTTTGAAGATGACAACATTGTTCACGTAGCGAATAAAGTTGACCCAGCGAGCGACATCGAAGTGATTAACACTGAGCTTGCACTTGCGGATCTTGATTCGTGCGAGCGTGCGATTACTCGTCAAGCTAAGCGCGCAAAGGGCGGCGACACTGAAGCTAAGTTTGAAGTGGCAGTGCTTGAAAAAATGCGCCCGGTACTGGACGAAGGCAAAATGCTACGTTCAATGGATTTAAGTAAAGAAGAGTTAGCCGCGATTGGCTACCTAAACTTCCTGACACTTAAGCCTACTATGTACATTGCTAACGTAGCTGAAGATGGTTTTGAAAATAACCCACATTTAGATATTGTGAAAGCCATTGCTGCTGAAGAAAACGCAGTGGTTGTTGCAGTATGTGCGGCGATTGAGTCTGAGCTTGCAGAGATGGATGCTGAAGACCGTAATGAATTTATGGCTGATCTTGGCCTCGAAGAGCCTGGTCTTGACCGTGTTATTCGTGCTGGTTATGAGCTACTAAATCTACAAACTTATTTTACAGCTGGTGTAAAAGAAGTTCGTGCTTGGACTGTGCGTGTCGGTGCAAGTGCTCCGCAAGCTGCTGGCGTTATCCATACAGATTTTGAGCGTGGATTTATTCGTGCACAAGTTATGGCTTATGACGATTTCATTACTTACAAAGGTGAAGCTGGCGCGAAAGAAGCGGGCAAGCTACGTGTTGAAGGTAAAACCTATACCGTTAAAGATGGCGATGTGATGCATTTCCTATTTAACGTATAAGGGAATAGCTTGATACTAGAGCTCTTTACTAGAGCTTTTAACTAAAGCTTTTTACTAAAATATGCAAACGGCGGCTAATAATTTAGCCGCCGTTTTTTTTGCCTACAGGTTTTGCTTACTATAAATACTATCAGGTCTATAACCTTTTCTTTTTAGCTCAGCGTCGACTCTAATAATGTAGCGTTGAGCAGGCTTATACACGTTCGATGTGGATTATTACGAGTGCAGAGGCTCTATTACTTTAAAGACACTCGATAGCTCAATGTAATTTTAATCAATTTAGTTGTTAAGTTAGGTGTCGTTAAGTTTAAAAAGCACTCATTGAGTAAGCTTAGGTATAGCTATTGAGTGATGACAGTGGCAAAGAAAGACGGTTTTTTACCGAAAACCAGTGAACAGCATTCCTCAAAGTATTAAGTTTTCTCTCTCGATAGGCCCTTTTTTGCATATCTGTTGCTCAGTTTGGTGAAGTTATCGCCGAACAATGCTTTTTCGGTAAATTTGCGAAAAAAAGCAGTTGACCTGATTCACCTGAATAAGCATAATACGCCCCGTTCCCCAGACAGGGGGACGAAAAGAAACGATGGCAATGTAGCTCAGTTGGTTAGAGCACAGCACTCATAATGCTGGGGTCGCAGGTTCAAATCCCGCCATTGCTACCATCTTCCTCTACTAACTTAGTTAGTGAGGTATCTTCTCAGGATATAAAATATTGAGTATCTTATCTAGATGTAAAACTTGATGTTGTGTAAGAATAGTGGGTGTTGATATTAGACACGCCTAGTTCGAACGCCATCTTAATCAAGATGTAAAAACAGATGTAGTGCGGGAGTGGTGGAATTGGTAGACACGCCAGATTTAGGTTCTGGTGCCGTAAGGTGTGAGAGTTCAAGTCTCTCTTCCCGTACCATTTATTAAAATAATGATGAGTTTACTCGTCATTAGTAAAAAAGATTTTTTGGGGTATCGCCAAGCGGTAAGGCACCGGGTTTTGATCTCGGCATTCCCAGGTTCAAATCCTGGTACCCCAGCCATCTTTGGCAATGTAGCTCAGTTGGTTAGAGCACAGCACTCATAATGCTGGGGTCGCAGGTTCAAATCCCGCCATTGCTACCATCTTTCTCTAGATGTAAAATGGAGTCAGTGTGAGATTGGTATATGTTGATATTCGACACGCCATGATCAGCTGCCATCTTAATCAAGATGTAAAACTAGATGCAGTGCGGGAGTGGTGGAATTGGTAGACACGCCAGATTTAGGTTCTGGTGCCGCAAGGTGTGAGAGTTCAAGTCTCTCTTCCCGTACCATTTATTAAAATAATGATGAGTTTACTCGTCATTAGTGACAAAAGATTTTTTGGGGTATCGCCAAGCGGTAAGGCACCGGGTTTTGATCTCGGCATTCCCAGGTTCAAATCCTGGTACCCCAGCCAT
>NZ_JBRIMB010000060.1:0-28767 GCF_052977265.1 Shewanella sp. 0m-8
TGATTATACGCCTATCCTTGACTCTTTTTAGAGTACAGTTTGATAAGCAGTTACACAAAGTTAGTTACAGTCTCAGGATCATTCCTTACACCTCATACCTGTTACCTTTCTTGCTTTACTTTAAACTGCAAGCATCAGTTGTAAGTGGGTGCCAGCAACAGTTTTTTGCATTCGTACACTGTCCATCCAGTTGTTAATTATCCATAGTCCTCGGCCTGATAGTGACTCGGCTGGCGGGCAAGTCTTTGGTGCTTCCAAGGTTTGCTGTGTAGAGTCATCGAGTAGATCGATGGTTATCTTGTGCTCGTCACAATGCAACACGATTATCATGGAGTCCAGCTCTGGGCTTGCATGCATAAATACATTTGAAACCGCTTCTAACACACAGGTGATCACCTTGAATCGTTTCGTATCGGATACCTGATTTTGCAGTAAAAATTGCTCCATCTCTCTGCTGATAGAATGGGTCGTCATGATATTGCTATTTAGATTGAACTGTAAGCTATTCATATGTATTTCCTCACATCTGAGAGCCACAATGAGCCGAGCTATTTGTGGATGAGATGAGCATGAGTGATATGTCGTCTTGTGCTTGTTTCTCTTGCCAAAGTTCTGAGCTATAGCAGAGGTAATTTAATAGTTTCTCTGCCGATAGCGATCTTGCATCACGTACATTTTTGAGTAATTTCGGTAAGCCAAAGTTGCCAAACTTACTATGGCGACATTCGTAAATACCATCGGAATAAAGCAAGAGTTGGCAGCCTTGCTCTAAGGTGAATTGTTGGCTTTGATAGTGATATTGCTTACTGATCCCAATGGGGAGTTGGCTACCAATATCTGGATCATCAATAAACTTTGCACCAGTGGGACTAACAAGAATAGGCGAGGGGTGCCCTGCATTGATTAGCTCGATGCTATCGTTTTGGGTGTTTACCATTCCGAGCAACATGGTAGCGAAGCGCCCGGACTGCTCAGGGTCGTCAAACTCTTGGTTGACCTTGTTGGCAATTTTACATAGATCAAGCGATTGCCAGATCTCCTGATGACAAGATAAGTGGTGCGCTAATGTAAAACTTAACATTGAGGCTGCAGTGCCGTGTCCGCTCACATCCAATAAATAGAAACCGATATGATGTTGACCAATGTTGAAGCATTGAAAAACATCTCCGGCGAGATCTTGAGCCGGTTTAAAAGCGGCGTTGACTCGCCATCCTGCGGTTAAATCGGTATTTTTAGGCAGTAAGGCTCGTTGTAATTGAGCGGCAGTAGAGAGATCTTGTTTTAGTTTACTTAGATAATCTTGCTCTCTTATTAACATTTGGTTCAATGCTACATTCTGGCGTTCTAACGCTTGTTGCATCTCGATAATGCGCAGCCCCGCAAGGATCCTGACTTTTAACACGCCAGTGTGAAAGGGTTTAGCGATAAAGTCATCGGCTCCAGACTCGATTCCTTCGATGATGTGTGCGTTTTGATTATTACTGGTAAGCAATATGGTATATGGCGAACAGGGCATTGATTTTATTTTCTGACACAGCTCAATACCACTGGTGGTGGGCATCATCCAGTCGGTGATAACTATATCGACATGTTCCAGCTGGATCTGTGCTATCGCTGCTTTGGCATTAGAGAAACCTTGGGCTTTAAATCCCATCGCATCGAGTAACTGCAGTAGCAAGCAACGCTCACTATCGCTGTCTTCCACAAGGATGATTTTATACTGCCTGTTAAGCTCAGAAGATAAAGGCATCGTCTTCCTCTTGGATTGAAATTGCTAGGGGTGTTACATCAAAGCAAGCTTTATGCCAGACAACCGAAAGCTATTTACCGTTAATTTTTTAGTTGGTTGGCACAAGGATTGCTGATTACTGTAAATAAGTATCTAGTTAACTAAATAGTTAGCAACTCAATGTGTTTAAAAATAGGGATATAAGTGAATGCCTGTAATGCCATTGTTTACTAAAGCTATTGTTTTATATTGGGTTATTTTTATATCTTGCTATAGCGCCATAACAATGGCTGCAGATGTAGCGCCTAGGGTGTTGACGTTTGGCGTTGTGCCACAACAGGCAGCGAGTACTTTGGCAAGAGGTTGGGCTCCGGTTTTAGCTGAGTTGTCGCAAAATGCAAAGCTTAATTTGCAATTTGCAACAGCGCCGGATATTCCCACTTTTGAAATGCGTTTAGCAAATGGTGAGTACGATATTGCTTATATGAATCCATATCATTTCACGGTATTTAACGCATCCCCTGGCTATATCGCCTTAGCAAAGGAACAAGATAAATACATCAAAGGTCTTATTGTTGTAAATAAAGACTCCAAAATAACCAAGCTTGCCGATCTTAAGGGCAAGTCACTTGCCTTTCCGGCTCCCGCAGCTTTTGCTGCGAGCGTGATTCCTCGCGCGATTTTAAAACAGCAAGGTATTGTTCATAGCACTAAGTATGTGGGGTCACATGATTCTGTATATCTTGCGGTGGCTCAGGGGCTTGTCGATGCTGGCGGAGGCGTGGGGCGTACATTTAACAATATGGATAGTGATGTCACTGAAAAGCTAAAGGTCTTATGGAGCACTCCCGGCTACACTCCTCATGCTATTGCTACCCACCCGCGAGTATCTCGAGAACTTCGACAAGTACTACTCAGTGAGTTATTAGCGCTTTCAACAACGAGCAAAGGGCGCTCACTATTAAAGGGCTTGGGTTTTAAAGGGATGGAGGCTGCAGCAAGTGGCGATTGGGATGATGTGCGTGCGTTAGCGTTAAGTGAGCTTAACGCGCCGTTAAAGGAGAACCAATAGTGTCATTTCGAATAAAGACTATTTTAGGGATCGGAATAATCGAAGGTTTGCTGTTAATGTTGCTGGTCTATACCAGTGTTGATTATTTAAAAACCTCAAACCAAACCGAAATTGAAAAGCGAGCCAGCTCTACCGCGTCACTTTTTGCTGCTGCCGCAAAAGATGCGGTGATTAGCAGTGATTTATCCACTCTCCATGTCCTTGCTAACGAGCTACTGACAACGTCTCAGGTTCTCTACGTTAATATTTATGACCAAAACCGACTCTTGGTGAGTGCCGGCAGAATGAACGGTGAGGCTAATGGCTCACTAGACAGTGGGATAGCGAATGTTGATGACGGTATTCTCGATATTGAAAGGAGCATACAAGAATCAGGCTTTAGTTATGGCAAAGTAGAATTAGGATTTGATACGGCCCAATTAGATAGTTTTATTACTGATGCTAGAACACGTTTTTTGGCTATTGCAGCCGTAGAGATGTTCTTAGTAGCCCTCTTTTCTTGGTTGTTAGGCCACTATTTAACCCGCAATTTGGCACAGCTTAAAGCTGCATCGCAGCGAGTTTTGCAGGGGGAGTCACAAGTGCAGATCCCTGTTAACAGTGATGATGAAATTGGCAAAGCCATGTTTGCATTTAATCAAATGGTCAAGAAAATAGCGGATAAAACCCAAGCGTTAGAGAGTGCAAATACTCGACTGAATACCATTTTGCAGACCGCCGTTGATGGTTTTTTTATTGTCGACCAAAAAGGGATAATAAAGGAGGTAAACCCCGCTGTTAGCCGCCTTTTCGGCTATAGCTCGTCAGATCTTATCGGCAGGAATGTGTCATTGTTAATGCCACCAAATGAACGGCAGTTTCATGATGGCTATATTCGGGATTACTTAGATGGAGGTGAAGTAACGATAATAGGCAAAGGTAGAGAGTTAATTGCACAGAAAAAAGGTGGCAGCCTTTTTTCAATTGAACTTTCAATTTCAACAATGTGTATTGACGACGAAGTGCTATTTTTGGGGCTTGTAAAGGATGTCAGTGATGTAAAGCAAGCCCAGCTTGCAGCGCAAAGGACTGAGTCGATTTTATTAGCCACATTAGAGGGAAGTAAAGACGCGCTGATCACCATTGATACCGCAGGGAAAATCCAGGAGGTGAATAATGCAGCATGTCTACTGTTTAAACTGCATACACGCCAGATGGTTGGGCAACCGATAGGGAGTACCATCTTTACTGGGGAAGAACTCCAACACTTTGAGCATTTTTTTGAGCAATACATTACGCCTGTTCAAGCTACGAGCGTTAAGCATTCAATACAGACAAAAGCGATACGTTCGGATGGTGAAATGGTTGCAATTGAACTGACACTAATTCCAGTACAACTCGGACAGGAGATGTTATTTACAGCGTTTGTTCGCGATATTTCACAACGTATTAAGTATGAGGCACAGCTTAAATTTGCCAAAGAGCAGGCGGAGTTGGGGAGTGAAGCAAAATCTCGATTTTTAGCGACCATGAGTCATGAGATCCGTAGCCCGCTCAATGCGGTATTGGGGAGTGTGGATTTATTATTGGACTCGAGTTTGAATAAAGAGCAGCGTATTTACGCCAATACAGCCAAAGAAGCTGGGACGGCATTATTGAGCACTATTAATGATATTTTGGATTTCTCTAAAATCGAAGCCGGCCAGATGGTACTGGAAGAGAGCGTATTCTCACCAGCAAAATTAGCGGCGCAAGTTCTACAGGTTTTATCGCCAAAAGCTCAAGACAAGGGGATCGCTCTCGCCAGTTTTATAAACAAAAACGTGCCAGAAACCGTACTTGGTGACGGACAAAGACTCAGGCAGGTGCTGCATAATTTAATCGACAATGCGATTAAATTCTCTTGTGGTGGCTGTGTTGCCATTGAAATGCAGCTAGCAGCCCCCGGTAATGATGAGACTCGCTTGTATTGCAAAGTCTCAGATCAAGGGATTGGTATTATTGAGGCCGCTCAAGCGACATTATTTGAAGAGTTTAGCCAAGTACATGATTCTCACAATACAAATTATAGCGGTACGGGGTTAGGTTTAGCTATTTGTGCCGAGATTATTGCACAGATGGGAGGCTGCATTGGGGTTAATAGTCAACAAGGAAAGGGGAGCTGTTTTAGTTTTGATCTGTTACTTAAGCGCGATTGCAGTGCAACCCCCGCAGTGAATATCGTATCTCCCCACTCTCGAGTGCTTTTAGTACATCCAAACGATACGTATAGTCAGTTAGTGCAAAGGCAATATAACCAGTATGGGGTGACGACCGTTTGTGTTGACAGCATTGATTGCATATTCAGCTCGTTACAGAACCAAGAACGGTTTGATCTGATTTTGATTGACGAACACTGTCTATTTGATTTGAGTGTTGCGCAGGCTAATGAGCTAAAACAGGATTATTTATGCGAACAAGGTTTGATGGCTGCATTAATGACAGTGGTTGTGCCAGAAGCTTCTAAAATCTTAAAAGAGGTTGGTGTAGAGCAGGTTATTAATAAGCCCTTGAGCCGAGACATGATGTTAGCAGCGCTAATGGGTGAGCATGAACTAGCGTCTAAGGACGTGCAGAGTAAACCGACTACCATTGCCAATAAGCAGGTACATCTGCCTATTTTACTGGCCGAGGATAGTCCGGCCAATCAGATTGTTGCCAGTGCATTATTGAGTAAAGCAGGTTTCAGAGTGGAGATTGCAAACAACGGTATTGAAGCATTGGAGATGGCTAGGCGCAAAGAGTATGGGCTTATCTTAATGGATATGAGAATGCCCGAGATGGATGGTATCGAGGCGACTCAGAAGATATTGTGTTTTAATCCTAATCAAGCCGTTGTTGCGATGACTGCGAATGTACAAAAAGAAGATGTTGAACTGTGTATGAAGGCTGGCATGAAAGACTTTGTGCCAAAGCCGGTAAATCGAGATAATTTAGTTCAGGTTGTTAATCAATGGATTGTGCCTGCTGCCGATAAGGCTATGCTTAAGTCTGTCGTCGGGGCAGAGTTAGGGGGGCAATGCGTAGTAACCTCTTCGGTGAGTGTTTCTAATAAATCGGACTCAATGGTTCAATCGAAAGTACAAAAATCGATTGAGCCAGAGCTAAAACCAGAGCTAAAACCAGAGCTAAAACCAGAGCTAAAAGTAAGCCAGCAACAAGATAAATATCAGAGCGGTAACAGCAATGAGGTGCGAATGACCATTATTGACGAGAAAACACTGGATGATCTCAACGGTATGCTAGGTGAAGAAGCCATGCAACGCATGTTTATGGTTTTTTTAACTGAAGCGCAAGATAGGCTGAACACGTTAAAAGTCATCGCATCTAGCTATAAAAGCGGTAAAGATTTTGCGTTAGCAGAAATAGACCTACAGGCACACACACTTAAAAGTAGTGCTGGCAGCTTTGGTGCATTGGCACTCTCAGAGGTGGCTAAAAACCTAGAGTTAAGTGCTAAGACAGAGGATTTACAGCAAGTTGCCACTTTACTGGATGAGGTTATCGAGGTAGGCGGACAAACGCTCAGTTTATTTCAGCAACGCTTTGGAGCAATATCTTAAGGAGGATTAACTGCTAAACTTACATATGATTAAATTTTATTAAATCTTAAGAATCAAACGCAAACGGTAAAACCCTGTTTGATTTATGTGATACCTTGTTGTTAATGATGTTGAACGACCTTTCCCCCATCTCGACTTCAATATTTATAGGCTGACTTTATATGGATATAACGAGCTCATTTACCACATTGCTAGTTGAAGACAGTATGTCGCTCGGAGCGTTATATACTGAATATCTGCGAGCAGAGGGATCGAGGGTAACTCATGTTAATCATGGGGAAGATGCCCTGAATGAACTGAAACAATGGCAACCTGATTTGTTGGTGCTCGATATTCAACTACCTGATATGTCAGGAATGGATATTTTGGAAACCGTTCAGCAAGCATATCCAGATATCACTGTCATTATGATCACCGCCCACGGCACAATTGATATTGCTGTTGATGCAATGCGTTTGGGGGCATTTGATTTTCTTGTTAAACCATTTGATGCGAAACGTTTATCAATCACCGTTAGGAACGCCTTGAAGCAGCGTCAGCTGGTCAATCTGGTGGCAAAATATGAGAGCAGTTTACCTAAACCGCACTATATGGGATTCATCGGTGAGTCACTGGCAATGCAAACGGTTTATAAAACCATAGATTGCGTTGCGAACAGTAAAGCTTCAGCGTTTATCATTGGGGAAAGCGGAACCGGTAAAGAAGTATGTGCGCATGCTATCCATAACGCGGGCAAACGCCGAGAAGGGCCTTTTGTGGCATTAAATTGTGCTTCAATTCCTAAAGATTTGATTGAAAGTGAGATTTTTGGGCACACTAAAGGGGCATTTACCGGAGCGATTGCCAATAGAGATGGCGCAGCGACCCGAGCTCATAATGGGACGTTATTTCTAGATGAGATCTGCGAGATGGATCTTGAACTACAAAGTAAGCTATTACGCTTTATTCAAACTGGCGTATTTCAGCGTGTAGGTGGCACTAAAGAAGAAAAAGTCGATGTACGCTTTGTTAGCGCAACTAATCGGGTACCCTGGGAAGAGGTTAAAGCTGGGCGCTTTAGAGAAGATCTGTTTTATCGACTGCATGTTATCCCTATCGAGCTGCCGCCATTAAGAATGCGGGGTAAAGATATCTTATTACTTGCAGCTAACTTACTTAAAGAATACAACAAGGAAGAGGGAAAGGGGTTTAAAGGCATAAGTAGTGATGCTAAGCAGTGTTTAAAGTCTTATCAATGGCCGGGTAATGTTAGGCAACTGCAAAATGTTATCAGGCAGATAGTGGTATTAAACGATAGCGAGTTGGTCGAGCTTGATATGTTACCGATACAAGTGACCACAGCCCTAGAGGCTCAGCCTGCAGAAACTTCAAAGGCTATTCAACACGCGGTTCAACAGAAGAATAGCCCCCCGGTTGGGGCGCCGCATTCAGCCCACGCCTCTTTTCTTGACGGTATTGAGCAACCAGAGTTTGTTTCTACTGAACATTTTTCAGAAAAAACGTCAGAGACAAATAGCGATGATATTGTACCGCTATGGCTCACAGAGAAGCAGACAATCGAGAATGCGATAGCCTTATGTAAGGGTAATGTGCCTAAAGCTGCGGCCTTGCTGGATATCAGCGCATCAACCATTTATCGTAAACGCCAAACATGGGATGAATTAGAAAATAGCTTAAGCCATTAAGCCATTAAGCCATTTGGGCTACTTGAAGCAAAGTAACAGCTTGTGACTTTTTTAACTCAATAAACGTTATAGACCATTAATGATTTAGACATGATGTGTTGAGCATGGATAGGTTTGAGCATGGATAGGTTTGAGCATGGATAGGTTTGAGCATATAGATAACGCGCATACTTAGCGGGCACTTATATATCAGTGAGCTTATGTTACCGATAGAGCTATCTTAACGAAAAGAGTAGACTGGCAGTCTACTCTTTTTTTGTTTGAACCTTTTGTACAGAAGAGACTGAAATGAAATATCTTGTTGATACCCATACTCATACAATTGCTTCAACCCATGCATACAGTACCTTGCAAGAATATATTGCGATGGCGAAACATAAGGGGATAAAACTATTTGCTTGTACAGATCATGGCCCTGATATGGCCGATGCGCCCCATTTTTGGCATTTTGTAAACTTGCGGGTATTACCTAGAATGGTTGATGGCGTGGGTATTTTACGAGGTATCGAAGCTAATATTAAAAATGTGGTCGGTGAAATAGACTTCTTTGGCGATTACTTACAAGAATTAGATATTGTTTTAGCTGGTTTTCATGAGCCTGTTTTTGCGCCAAGCAATAAAGAAAATCATACCACAGCATTGATTAACTGTATTAACAGTGGTCATGTTGACATCATTACTCATCCTGGAAACCCGGCGTATCCTATCGATATCAATGCAGTTGCTAAAGCTGCAGCTGAAAGTAATGTAGCGCTTGAGATTAATAACTCTTCTTTTTTAACCTCTCGAAAAGGTAGCGAGCATAATTGCTTGGCAATTGCTAAAGCGGTTAAAGACGCTGGCGGGTTGTTAGTAATGGGCTCTGACTCTCATGTGGCATACAGCTTGGGCGATTTTACACAGGCTGAGCTGATCATCGAGCAAGCTGATTTTCCTCTAGATAGGCTACTGAACCGGAGTCCTGAGGCGCTATTAGCGTTTCTATCATCACGAGGCCATGGCTCGTTAGATGAGTATTCAGTGTTACTCGAAAAATCTTGATCAAACTAAAACTAAACTAAAACCCAAACTAAAACCCAAACTAAAGTTAGAACTAGAGCTAAACCTAAATAAACCTAAAACTAAAGATAGAAGAGATTATCAAAACAAGATGCGAATTCTTATCACGGGTGCAGCTAGTCAATTAGCGCAGGCGTTATTGTCTATAGCAGAGCTTACGCAAGTGAATATTGCACAGCGCACGGCTGCTCAACAAATGTTGCAGACCTTATTGCCAGAAGTGAGTGAATGTTTAGACCCCAGCGATGCCGTGATAGGGCTTTGTCGTCAGCAGCTAGATATTTGCGATATTGATTCAATTCGCACGGCCTTTGATACTTACAAGCCTGATGTGGTGATTAATTGCGCCGCCTATAACCGTGTTGATCAGGCTGAGTTAGATATTGAAAAAGCGATGTCTGTTAATGCTAATGGCCCTAAGTTAATTGCGAGTGAGTGTCATGGCCGAAACATTTGTATGGTGCATATCTCGACCGATTTTGTGTTTGACGGTGTGCTCAAACGCCCATACGTAGAGCAAGATCCTACGGCGCCACTGTCTATCTATGGCAAGAGTAAACTCGAAGGTGAGCGCTGGGTAAGTGATATCTTAGGCTTTAAGGCTAAGGTTATTCGTACCTCCTGGCTATACAGTTGTAGGGGGCATAACTTTGTCAAAACTATGCAGGGATTGTTTAAAGTAAAAGATAAGTTAGCTGTCATTGCTGATCAATATGGCAGCCCAACCTGGTGTGAAGCATTAGCTGTAATGATTTTAAAGCTAGTAAAACAAACACAAACACAAACACAAACACTGGGCTCAAAAGTTAATATTAGCCGGCTGACCGAGAATTCAGGGGTAGGTGTGTGCAACCTGTATCATTATGCTGGTGGGGCAAGTTGTTCTTGGTTTGAGTTGGCAGGTGAAATTCAGCGGTTAACGCTCAGCTTCTCTGAGCTTGAATCTGAGCCTGAAAAAGAGCCTGAACAAGAGCCTGAATCTGGACTGGAAGTGAATATAAGGTCGTGCAAAATAGAGCCTATTAGCACATTAGCTTGGCAAGCATTGCATAAGGGGTGTATCGCCCAAAGGCCACATCAAAGCGCCTTGAGTGCACAGAAGTTATGTCAACAATTAGATATAAAGCCTGAAAGCCTACTCAGGGCTTCATGGCAAGAGCAGTTACACGCTATGATTAAGGAACAAAACTTGCGAGGTGAAGCAGGTATTAGGAAAAACAGATCCTAGGTAAGGGCAAATACGGTAACAGCTGAGACGGAAAAGTAACAGCATGAACGGGCTAGAAGGTTTAAGGGGGTTCTGTATCGCTTTTGATTTTCCTAGCAGGACGCAGTCCGTCCTCGGATCGAAGCGTCCTAGAACCTAGGGCCTTGTTTTTATTGGCTCTAGGCCGTCCTCGAAGTGAGCCCGTGAACGGCCTAGAGCCTAGAATAGAAGTTTTCTAAATACTAGAAAGTTCTTTCCCAGCCAGCGTAAATCGTTGTATCCCAGTCATGACCACCCGAAGTCACATATTGACTGTAACCAACCGTGCCACCGACTTTTAATGTTCCTTGATAGAAAGGTCTGTGATAACTGGTATCAAACTGATAAACGCGCTCGTACTCGCCTGGTGATACAGGGTTACCACCAATACCAATATTTGCATCTGTCCCGTCAGTATTGAGTCTTAACCAACGGAATTTATTGCTGATGTTTTGTCCGCCGCTCAGCTGTGTAATTCCGCCAACTACTAAGGTAGTGGCATCATTGTCATAGGTACTACCTAGACTGCGACCATAATAACGGTAACCATTTTTATAAAATCCATGCTCATATAAGCAGTTGTATGCATCAGGGTCAATACCACAAGCGACTTGTGTGTCGGAGTACTCAACAAAGACTCGGGTATTAAGGTCGGCGAAAAAGAAGTCAACACCGCCCAAGTTGGCCGAGTTGATCAGCTTATTCTTACCGTTGTGGTAGTCTTCGTGTATACGCTCGTAGTAGATACCGTATGGAATACCAAATGCCGTATCAGACCAGCGGAAATCGTAACCAGCCAACATGTTTTCTTGGCCGTTTTCAATTTCACCTTCAGTCATTCCGCCATTAAATAGGCCATCCCACCAGTCACCTAGACTGTTACCGTAACCTTCGCCACCCCACTGCATAGTCCATGAAAAACCGACTTCTAGCTTAGAAATAGGTCGTAATGTTCCGCGAGCGCCCCAATGCTTGGTGTCAGGCACGTAACGGTCACTTTCCATCTGGCTAAACGACGTCGTAAAGGTCCAAGGACCAATCCAGTTTAGCCACGGTGTGTCGAATGCTTGGCTGTTGTTACGGCTTAGCGTCATTCCTGGCATAGGTCTAGCGTTGGTAGTTTGAATAAGACCACTATCCCAACCTGGTCCCCAGTACTTTTGCTGGGCGCCAGCACTGACAATCCAATTACCTAACATGACAGCAGCAAAGCTATTATCTAAACGAGTACTGTTACCGTCGATAGGATCTAAATGATAACTTGCTGATAGACGGCCACTAAACCAATCTTTAGTGACTTCAGCTGATACTGCTGCTTCTGCTTTATCACGATAGTCTTGGCCAAAACCAATAAAGCGTGTGGTATCTGAGCCTCCAGCAAGTTCTATCTTGCTGCTCATGCCACGATGGTCATGGTCATAAGCACGACTGACTCTATCGAATGCATCGCGCTGTTGGCTAGATAGAGCTGCTTGATCGGCTTTATCCATATCTTGCTTCAAGCCTGCCCACATTAGCGGGTAGGTGGTAATTGGCTGCACAATGACACCGGTATCAGACAGCAATTGAATATCAGCTCTTAGGGGTAAGTCAGTCGGTTCAACCCACCAGGCCGCTTGCACTGAGCTGCAACCAAGCAGTAATAATCCAGATAATAATTTGAGTTTCATAGCGTTCCCTTTTATCAATGGGGCGCATTTTAGAGGAATTCACTGCAGGCAGAAAGGATTAACAAAGGTGAATCGATAAATAGACACAAAGTGTGACATATAAAGCAAAGATGGTTAAAGCCAGTTACGGTATACGGAACGTTCGCAGCCTCACTTACAGAACGCTTCGCTAACGCTTTAAAGCATAGAAGGTCCTAGGTTCTGGGAAAGGCTGGTTCTAGGTTAAAGCAAAGACGGTATAAGCTGAGACAGTAAAATCTAAAGCGGAAGGGCCGAGAGTTGCTGAGCTTGCGAACTTCCTAAAACCGATTACCATTCGCCTTAGTCTATTTTAGACATAGAATGATTATTTGGTTATTAATTTCAATCGAAAAATACTGGCATAATACGTTTATTAAGCTGACAAATTATAGAGATACAGACATTGCCTAAAATATTTGAACCACAGTGGTTAGCGTCGATTCAGGATATCGCGATAGAAGCTGGCGATGCCATTATGGCTATTTATGCTAAAGATGATCTTGGGGTGATAACGAAAGCTGATGATAGTCCGGTAACTGCTGCCGATTTGGCGAGTCATCAGGTCATTGTACAAAGATTAAAACAATTAACGCCCGATATTCCTGTTATGTCAGAAGAGTCGACTAATATCGACTGGCAAGAAAGACGACACTGGCAGTCTTATTGGCTGATTGACCCGCTAGATGGTACAAAAGAGTTTATAAAACGTAATGGTGAATTTACGGTTAATATTGCATTTATTCAAAACCATAGAGCCGTTGCTGGGGTGGTTTATGCTCCCGTGTTGGACAAATGTTTTTATGGCTCATTAGGATCCGGAGCCTGGTTGCAGCAGGCTGGTAGCACAAGGCCGTTAACTAAAGTGAGTCAGTCGACATCGGTCATACCTAGAATTGTCGGCAGTCGCTCACATGTCAGCCCAGGATTACAAGCTTACCTACAAGAGATTGGTGAGCATGAAATGACAAGTGTAGGCAGTTCACTCAAATTTTGTTTGTTAGCTGAAGGCGAAGCAGATATTTATCCCCGTTTAGGTTTAACGAGTGAGTGGGACACCGCAGCGGCTCAAGCTGTGTTAGAAAGTGCGGGTGGTAAAGTGATGCAATATGACACTGATGTCCCTCTAGATTACAATCAAAAAGAGGATATTTTGAATCCTTACTTTATTGCTTATGCCCCCCATTGGGATAAAAACAAACAGGCTTGATGAGTTGTGCCTTGGTGAACCTTATTTAAGTGAACAGTGCTTTGGCGAGAGGTGCCTAAGTGAATAGTGTCTAGTTGAGAGATGCTTAGGTGAACATGGCCTAGGCACTGCAGTATCTAGATGAGCGCTTACTAATAATATAAACATAAAAATTAGTGCGTTATTTAGATTTTTTAGAGTAAGGGATACCAATAATATATTCATTGAATGTGGTTACAGGTAGGCTCAATAGCTGCCCTATTCGTTGAAGTGATAGACCAAAATCGATTGCTAACTATGGCATAAAGACAAACATTTTGAAGGGGAAAACATGTTGCGAATAGGCGTAGATCTTGGTGGTACAAAGATAGAGGTTGTAGCACTGAGTGAGCGGGGCGAGGAGCTTTTTCGTAAACGAGTACCAACACCTCGAGAATATAACGCAACGCTCGATGCAATCGAACGTTTAGTTTTTGAGGCTGAGCAATTGCTTGGCGAAAAAGGGAGTGTGGGGGTGGGGATCCCTGGTGTGGTATCACCCTTTTCAGGTTTAGTTAAAAATGCTAATTCCACATGGATTAACGGACATCCTCTAGATATTGATCTAGGTAAACGTTTAAGCAGAGAAGTCAGAGTGGCAAATGATGCCAACTGTTTTGCAGTTTCCGAAGCTATAGATGGCGCAGCTGCCGGTAAGAGTATGGTTTTTGGAGTGATAATTGGCACCGGATGCGGCGCGGGCATTGCAATTAATGGCAAAGTGCATAGTGGTGGCAATGGGATCGGCGGCGAATGGGGCCATAATCCATTACCCTGGATGAGCGCTGAAGAATTTAATTCAACCAATTGTTTTTGCGGTAATCAAGACTGTATCGAGACGTTTATTTCAGGAACCGGCTTGGTGCGAGACTACCAGCTTTATGGTGGCTTGGCCGCAACGGGTAGTGATATTGCCCTACTTATGAGGGAGGGTGACGTGCTCGCTAGTGCGGCCTTCGAACGCTATATAGATAGACTCGCCCGCTCTCTAGCCCATGTCATCAATCTACTGGATCCTGATATCATAGTGCTAGGTGGTGGGGTATCTAACATTGATGCTATTTATCCATTACTGCCAGAATTGCTATCCAAATATGTACTCGGTGGTGAGTGTCGCACACCGGTGGTACAAAATGTCTATGGCAGTTCTTCAGGAGTGCGCGGCGCGGCTTGGTTGTGGTGATACTCGGTTGCTAAGGTTTAAGCTGATTGTCATTTTCTCTGTTTTTGTGTTGGTTATTCTGAGGTTCTAAGACTCGCAGCCTTATGTTATTGACTCGTCCGTAATATTGAGCTCTGTTTTTGGACGATAGCTGGTTTTTAGACAGAGGGAGAGTCGCGATGCGATCAACAGACGTATTTATAGATCGCGAGATACATAATGAATATCAATTAGTGCTGAATAAAATTAATGAAGAGAATAGCATGCTACACTTTTGAGACATTTCTCTTCACTAGGCAATCGTTACAATGTTTTGGTTAAAAAAGATTATCTCTCAGCTGTTTATGCCAATACCAATGGTGCTGTTGCTTATAGCACTGGCTTATTTAGTGATGCGTAACCGTCGGTCATCAAAAAACTTACTGATGATCGCAGCTATTTTGCTGATAGTGTTAAGTAGTAGCTGGGGAAGTAATTGGTTAATCGCGCCGCTAGAAGATCAATATCTGGTGAATAACCAACCTATTGGCAAAGGTTGCTTAGTGATGGTTTTAGGCAGTGGCCATGATGAAAACCCGAACTTAACCGCAGTACAGCAGCTTTCAAATACAGCCCTTGCGAGATTAACGGAGGGGGTGCGCCAGTTATCATTGGGGCGAGAGTGTAAACTGGTGGTCAGTGGCTGGAGTGGAGGACTATCTTCACGCTCACATGCCGAGATAATGTTTGATGCTGCAGTTGAATTAGGGGTTGCTCCTGAGTCCATTATTAAGTTTCCTTTAGCGCAAGATACCATCGAAGAAGCGCAATTTATGAAATGGGAAGTCGCGGAGGCACCGTTTCGTTTAGTGACTTCGGCAAGCCATATGCCAAGAGCTATGGCAATTTTTACCAATGCAAAGCTGAATGTTAGTGCTGCACCGACAGATTTTGCTCAAAGAGAGACTTACTGGTGGCGTTTTGATGCACAGAGCCTGTTAAATTCCCAGCGTGCGATTCATGAGTATATGGGATTACTGTGGTTCAAGCTTAAACATGCAAAAGAAGGGCGTAGGATCGAGGAAAAGCAGGTTCTAGGTACAAGCTGAGACGATTAGAGCTGAGACGGAATGGCCTGTAGCCTTGCGATTTACGGAACGTTCGCTGGCTCATTTACGGAAAAACACCTTAACCATTGTAGGTTGGCATTTATGCCGTCAAGTCTTTGAGAAGGTCCTAGGTGCTTGGAAAAGCAGGTCCTAGGGAAAGCAAAGACGGAAAAGTAGAATGGCCTGCGGCCTTACGATTTACGGAACGTTCGCTGGCTCATTTATGGAAAAGGACCTTAACCATAGTAGGTCGGCATTTATGCCGTCAAGTCTTTGAGAAGGTCCTAGAACTTAGAACCTAGAACCTTGTTTATAAACGGCCTCGCGCCTGATTTTATAACCTGCTAGGATCGAGTTAAGTATCCTAATGATAAGAGTATGTAGAAGTTGATAAATGAAGCTTTACTGATTAGACCCATCAATAAGCGAAATGGCCTAACACTCACGTTTTTCGGTTTATTAAGCGTTATGATCAGCTTAGGCCTTTTCTTATCTGGTAACCATCTGTTTGCACCGGGTATGGTGTTTTTTGCATTTGGCGCTATAGCCGCAGTTTTAGGAATATCTAAATTGGTTGAGCCCGAGGTGACGGTAGAGCTTACTGCGCAAGGAATAAAATATTTTCATCGGCGCGGTCAAGTTGTGATTACTTGGGATAATATTCAGCGCTTAGATCAACCTCGTGTCTTACAGGGACTTGATACGCTGACGCTACCCTATATCGGAATTAAACTAAAACGGGTGGGCCCCATTTTAGAATGTATCTCCTTGAGGTTAGCGGCGGGTTTGTTAACCGAGCAAAGGCCTCTACTGATGACGGCATCTGCTCAAGATGAAGACTTATCTACATTAGAAAATCAAATGGTAGAAGAGTTTACGCCTTTTGTTGAAGAGAATGATCGTTTTAAGGGCGTGTTGGCGATGTTTGGTCATCGTTGTCGTCTTTTAGATGCACATCTAGGTTATCACCTGTTTATCTCAACAGATACGGTAGATAGGCCTGCAAATGAGTTTTTGTTATTGCTTAGAGAGTATAAACAGAAAAGCTTAGAGCAGGATCTGCTCTAAGCTATGACATCAAGCTTTTTTGAGTGTGACAAAGGGCTGATGTGGTAAAAGCTAAGTGGTACAAAAGAGAAGCCGCACAAAGCTCAAATCTTTACAAGTCATAAATGAAACGGCTAATGCCTATGATAGCGTTAACTAAGCCTAGTTAACGCTATATCCTCGTTAACTCCCCCCTTGTTAACAGCAGCATAGTTCACGAATACATTAGTTAACGCTTAGCTCAGCATCTTCAATGTGTTCTTGCTTTGAAGATTTACTGATGCTTTGTTTAGTCTCTATATTCGATGGCAAAAAGGCGATATCGTCTTTTACGCGCATGCCGATAAACTGACCGCCTTCAAAAATCTCCATAGATTGACAGTTCACTTCACCATCAACCAGTCCAGTGCTGCTGATATTGAGTTTGTCGCATGTGAGTTTACCTCGGAAAGTACCTGAGACTCTTAGTTCGGTGCAGTGAAGCTTACCATCGATTAACCCTCCGCTTTCGATAGTAATATTGTTGCTGGAGTTGACCTTACCAAAGAGCTCGCCTGCAATGAGGGCTTCCGCCGCAAACTCTGTTTCACCCGTAAAAGTGGTACCTTGAGCAATAAATGTTAACCCGCCGCTTCTTTTTTTTCTAAACATAATGACGCCACTGTCCGTTTTAGTTGCGTAGATGTTACCTTGAAATTTAAGTGAAAAAAACCACTTAAATTTGGCGCTTATATGTCATATTTTTGGCTTCCTACTTCAGCAATAAATGGCTTCACAGAGAGGCAACTATTTCATTGACCATTCGCTTTGAAGTAGTTCACCCAAATACTGAGCGTCGCTCACTCTCTGATACTGATTGGTAATACCAATTGGATTATGTATCTGTTCATTCAATGGGAATTCAAAGCGCTGAAGGCAAGCGGGGAAGAGGGCTATAGTGGAGCGAGTAACCCCTCTGTTAATGCAGATTAAGCCATCGGTCATTAAAGCCGGTGCCTTGTGCGCTGTTTGTATAGTGATTGGTATTTTGCGCGTTCTTGGTAAACGTAGCGCTTCGTAGTCACGGAGGCTTATTGAGTTAGTTGTTTGACTTAGTTATTTGACTTGGTTATTTGACTTGGTTATTTGAATTAGTCGTTTTATTTAGCTTTATGACTTTGTTTAGGATTAGCTTTATTCATAAGCGTATGTGTTCGCGTTATAACTTTTTAACTATGATTGCTGTTGATGGGCAGGGGGCCACACAAGCACCGCATCCGTTACACGCATCTAGATCTATCTTTGGCACAGGTGCTTTTCCTATTGCTAAGGTAAAGCTAATCGCACGTGGGTCGCAGGCGTCTTTACAGCTTTGGCACCAGATCCCTTGATAGGCCATACAGCTATCTTGAATTACGGCCGTCATTTGCCAAGGTGTTGTGTCTGTAGCTTCAAAAATAGGCTCTAAGCAAGCATCAGCACATTTTTTACAAAACGTACACTCATCGATTTTAAAGTCGATTTCAGGAAAACCGCCATCACCTTTGATAATAATTTGAGTTTCACACGCGGAGATACACTTATCGCAGCGGGTACATTCATCGGTAAATTCGATTGACTGCTTGACCCAAGGAGGGCGAATCGCATTCATCTTTTTACGATTGAAAAGCCTTCTTCTGCTTTGATTAATCGTGCTCATCTTATTACTCATTTTAGAAGGTACTTAGGGAGGGCATTTGCAGGCTCACTGCGAGAGCGCTGCGCTAGATACTAGATACTAGAACCTAAGACCTAAGATCTAGGACCTAAGACCTTAGCCTTCGTTCTGATAACCATTGGGGTTACTTGACTGCCAATGCCAGCTGCTTTGTGCCATATCATCGATACTATGGGTCGCGTGCCAGTTAAGTTCTTTTTGCGCTTTTTCTGGATTTGCATAACATGCTGCAATATCTCCAGGTCTGCGCGCCACAAGTTGGTACTTAATGTGTGTGCCACTTGCTTTTTCGAAGGCTTTAACCATTTCAAGTACGCTGTAACCTTGTCCTGTTCCTAAGTTATAGGTAACAAGTCCTGACTGAGTATGCAGTTTATCTAAGGCTCTTAAGTGACCAATGGCTAAATCTACGACGTGAATATAATCTCTTACACCCGTACCATCAACGGTATCATAATCACTGCCAAATACACTTAGTTGTTCACGTTTTCCAACAGCAACCTGGCTAATAAACGGCATCAGATTGTTGGGAATGTCATTAGGATCTTCACCAATTAACCCACTCTCATGTGCGCCAACAGGGTTAAAGTATCGTAATCGAGCGATATTCCAACTGTTATCTGAGTGGTAAAGATCTGCAAGTATATGTTCCACCATTAATTTGGACTGGCCATAGGGATTCGTTGCCCCTGTAGCAAAGTCTTCGGTTATCGGCAGGCTAGCAGGATCCCCATAAACGGTGGCTGAAGAGCTAAACACTAAGTTTTTAACATTAAACTCAGCCATTACTTCACATAATACTATGGTGCCGGTGACATTATTTTCGTAGTAGCGCAGTGGTTGAGCTACTGATTCCCCCACGGCTTTTAAACCTGCGAAATGAATAACTGATTTAATCGTATGGTCAGTAAACAGTTTTTGCAGGAAGGCTCTATTCAGCACATCACCTTGATAAAATGTGACCGATTTTCCTGTGATTTGCTCGACTCTTTTTAGTGCTGTAACACTTGAGTTACTAAGATTATCTAAGATAACGACATCATTCCCATTGTTGAGTAGCTCAACAACCGTATGTGTGCCGATATAACCAGCGCCGCCGGTAACTAGAATCGTCATTTTTATAATCCTTTAATTTAGGCAGTTCGCTTTAAGAAAGAAAAACAACGCTGACAGCGTTATTAAGATCTTAATTAAAGCGTTTTGCTAAAGTGTTTTAACGCTTTACTAAAGTGATTTAATTAAAGCGTTTTAACAATCGCTTTTAAATATTCTGCAAACTCAGGGCCTATTTCCTTATGGCGCAAAGCATGCTCTACATTAGCCTGCATATAACCTAATTTATTACCACAGTCGTGACTTTTACCTTGCATGTAATAGGCATTAACGGTTTGATTTTCCATGAGCATGGCAATCGCATCGGTAAGTTGGATCTCATCGCCTGCACCTGCTGGCGTCTTAGCTAGGTAAGACCATATTTCAGGAGGTAAAACATAACGGCCTACAACCGCTAGATTAGACGGTGCATCATCAACATTTGGCTTTTCTACTAACTGAGTCAACGGAAGTGACTGTCCAGGTTGTAGCTCGGCACCATTGATATCGGCAATACCATATTGGTTAACCAGTTCGTGAGGCACGCCTTCAACCATGATCTGACCGACTTCAGTCTCATCATATATGGCAACCATATCAGCTAGGTTATCTTGGCTTAAGTTGCTACTCACTTCATCAATGATAACGTCGGGTAAAAGTACGGCAAATGGAGAGTCACCGATGATACTTTTAGCGCATAAGATTGCGTGACCTAAGCCTTTAGCTTGGGACTGACGCACACTGATAATCGTAACGTCAGCAGGGCAGATTGCTTGCACTTCGGCAAGTAATTGACGTTTTACGCGACGTTCGAGTTGGGTTTCTAACTCAAAGCTAGTATCGAAGTGATTTTCAACCGAGTTTTTACTGGCGTGGGTAACTAGGACGATTTCTTTAATTCCAGCGGCTATGGCCTCGCTGACAACATATTGGATCAGTGGCTTGTCCATAACTGGCAGCATCTCTTTCGGGATAGCTTTGGTGGCTGGAAGCATACGTGTTCCAAGGCCTGCTACAGGGATGACTGCTTTACGAATTTTATGTTGTTTCATTCTAATCCTATCTGTTCCTAATTGGGAATCGGCACACAAACTTACATTCTATACTGAAATGAGTAACCCTTGGGTAAGAATTATTGAAAGCAGGGCGTAAAATTTAGTTACTCTGTTGTCTTGCTGGATATTTTTCACTATTTCGGGCATTTAAACATGTGAATAGAGACAAAGCTTGCAGGTGTTGGCAGTGTTTCTAGCTTTAATTTTTAAGAATGATTTGTGGCTGTAACGCTGACTGTACGGCTAAGTGTGCTAATGATTCAGTAAGAGGGGATTGGTTTGTTTTTGCTGTAACAAGTTCATTACACAAAGCGACCTCTTTTCGCCGATAAATAAACTGTGATCAGGTTAACAAAACATCAACTTTAGTTAAGTATGAAGTAACGACTTATTCACCGACTTATTTTCTGACTGATTGATGAGTTAGACAAAATGCTTAGGCGGAAGACTGAGACTGAATAATTGGGGCGATGACTTAGGATGACGAGTTAGGAATATGAGCAAACAATCAAATTACGTAGCACACATGCCTGACGCTAATGGCTTTATTGATTACCCGCAAACCGATCATGATATTTGGGCTGAGCTGTACGCAAGGCAGCGAGTTAACCTTCCTGGCCGGGCTTGCCAAGAATATCTAGATGGTCTAGAAAAGTTAGGCTTGCCGACAGATAGGATCCCACAACTACCTGAGATTGATAGTGTATTGCAACAAGCTACAGGTTGGAAAACTGCTGCGGTTCCTGCATTAATTTCTTTTGGTCAGTTTTTTGAACTGCTTGCCAACAAGTCATTCCCGGTGGCGACTTTTATCAGAAGCCGAGAGGAGTTTGACTATTTGCAAGAGCCTGATGTCTTTCATGAGGTATTTGGCCATTGCCCATTGTTAACCAATCCATCATTTGCTCATTTTTCGCATCTGTACGGTCAGCTAGGTTTGGCAGCAAGCAAAGAGGAACGTGTATTTTTAGCGCGACTGTATTGGTTTACTGTTGAGTTTGGTGTGTTGCGATCGAAAAATAATGAGCTGAGTATTTATGGCGGAGGCATTATAAGCTCGCCAGGCGAAACCATGTTTGTAATGGGCTGTGAGCCGGAGATCAGAGTATTTGATTTAGTGGATGTGCTGCGTACGCCCTACAGGATTGATATTATGCAGCCTATTTATTATGCGATTGAAAGTATCTCTGATCTGGATGCCATAACTGAAATGGACATTATGGCAGCGGTAAAAAAAGCACAACAGTTGGGCTTATTTAAACCGACATACCCAGTAAAAGTGAGCTGAATTTACAGCGTGTCGTTAACTGTGTACGACACTCATGTTAGCAACAACTATTGAATTTAAAAGAATAATTGAATTTAGAAGAATCATTGAAGGAAAAAAAGATGACTGAATTAGCTCAAATGAAATGTGAAGCTTGCCAAGCTGATGCACCTAAGGTCTCCGATGAAGAGTTAGCGCAATTAATTAAGATGATCCCTGATTGGGGCGTTGAAGTGCGTGACAGCGTTATGCAGTTAGAACGCGTCTATAAATTTAAAAATTTTAAATTAGCGATGGAATTTACTAATAAACTGGCTGATCTCGCTGAAGCTGATTTTCATCACCCTGGAATATTAATTGAGTGGGGTAAAGTGACAGTCACTTGGTGGTCTCATTCAATAAAAGGCCTTCATAAAAATGACTTTATTATGGCTGCAAAAACAGACGTTCTTTACCAGTAAGCGATAGGTTTATGCTTTTACAGATATTATTGACAGCATTGTCTTATGTTTTACTGACTCGTTAATAGACGAACTCACTGCTTTGCGCCAGCGTGTTGGCTTGACTGACACGCTTTTATTTTCTTTATGTTACAAATCCGCTGTAAACAAGCCTTGCCACAAGCTAAATAAACTTCTAACGTATAGAGCGATTACCGATGTTGAGTTTTGCTTTTAAGTTTAGTTCTAACTAGGCAAACTTTATTTGTCGATTGTTTTATCCCAATAACGAGTATATAAAAAAGGGAATTGCAATAGTATGCGCTTGGAAGTTAGCTGTTTAGATCGTGTAGGTCTGGCCAAAGATATCTTATTGATTATGGAAGACTACGGGATCAATTTGTTTGCCATAGACGCAAGCAATCAAGGGTTTCTTTATTTGCAATTCGCTGAGGTAAGCTTTGATACCTTGAGTGAGTTGCTTCCGCTTATTCGAAAAGTCGAAGGCGTACATGATGTTAGAACGGTATCTTTTATGCCGTCAGAACAAGAACACTATGCGTTAAAGACCCTCCTAAAGACATTACCCGATTCCGTTTTTTCACTCGATGTAAAAGGACGGATCCGTATTGTTAACGAGTCCGCTTTACATACGGTCGGCATGGCCGAACATGAGGTTATTGATGAGTCAATAAATCATTGGGTGCATGGATTTAATTTTAGCCGCTGGTTGAGTGAGTCGACAGTATTAGCTCAGGCCACTCGCGTTAATATTGGCGAAAATGAGTATTTGGCCGAAATGCTACCCATTTATCTGCCAGATAGCGGTAGCGATACGCCGATCCTTGCGGGTGCAGTGGTCTCACTAAAATCTCCTGCACGACTGGGTAAACAGTTTAATGCACTGCAAAATCAATCTAGTGGTTTTGAAAACGTACTTGCCACCAGTGATAAAATGAAAGAAGTACTGGTACAGGCTCGCCGTATGGCGCAACTTGATGCGCCCTTATTGATTACGGGTGAAACGGGGACCGGCAAAGAGTTAATGTCTCGTGCTTGCCATGATGCGAGTATGCGTCGTGAACAACCTTTTATCGCCATTAATTGCGCCGCTATGCCAGACAGTGCTGCTGAAGAAGAGTTATTTGGCTTCGTTAGTAATGGTAATGTAATAAAGCGTGGCTTTATCGAGGAAGCGAAAGGCGGTACGATTTTTCTTGATGAAATTGCCGAAATGTCGAAGTCTGCTCAAGTAAAATTATTGCGATTCCTACAAGATGGTACCTTTAGACGCGTCGGTGGTGATGAAGAGATCCGCAGTGACGTAAGAATAATTTGTTCGACGCAAAAGAATTTGGCCGAGTTATGTCAAAACGGTGAATTTAGAGAAGATCTCTACTACCGTATTCACGTGTTGAGCTTTCATGTTCCTTCCTTACGCGAGCGTAAGGTCGACATCATTCCATTAACTGAAATGTTTTTAGAGCATTACAGTCAACAGTTATCTATTCCTATCCGTCGTATATCGGGTGAATGCCGTGAACATCTGTTAGGTTATGCATGGCCGGGGAACATACGCCAGCTTAAAAACGCTATATTTAGGGCCGTCTCAATGTGGGATGGTAACGCAGAGCTTTCCGTCGAGCAGCTAAAACTCCCTTCTTATGCAGAGGGATTTGGTTATTTCGACCATGAATTCGAGGGCTGTTTAGAGCAAGCAATGAAGCAGTTTGAAGCAAGCTTATTGCGTAGGCTTTATCCAGCTTATCCAAGTACGCGTCAGTTGGCTAAAAAACTGGGCGTTTCACACACGGCCATTGCTAATAAACTTCGCGAATATAAGATCGGTAAACAAAAAACAGTGTAACAATAGCTTGCCGCGAGTAGCTGCTTAGGTAAGCCACTTTAGACTCAATATTATGCTTACAGCCTATTCTTTAGAGGTTGTAAGCATAAGTTTACAATATTGCCGCTCTACTCAGTAAATGTGATTTGTCTCACGCTATTCCACTCTTCCCTTACTTAATGTATTTCTATGGCTAAAGGTCGAATCAGCCCAAATAGAGCACTGTCATTGTCATCGAAAACTAATAAGATGAGAGTTAGGCATAAACAATTAGGAGTTAAGCATGAAGTTAGCAAGTTATAACAATGGTCGCCGTGACGGTCAATTGATGTTAGTCAGCAAAGATCTGACTAAAGCGGTTGCTGTGCCTGCTATTGCCCATACTATGCAGCAATTAATGGATGCTTGGGGCCTGCTTTATCCACAGTTGGTAGAGCTTTATGACGCGTTAAACAATGGCTTGATGGATAACGCAGTAGATTTCGATGAAGCGAAATGTTTATCGCCGTTACCAAGAGCCTACCAATGGGCCGATGGTAGTGCATACGTAAATCATGTTGAATTAGTCCGTAAAGCCCGCGGTGCTGAAATGCCTGAAACATTCTGGACCGACCCTCTCGTCTATCAAGGGGGCTCAGATTGCTTTATTGCGCCAAAGGCTGATATTGCGTTAGGGAGCGAAGAGTGGGGCATCGATTTTGAGTCCGAAATCGCAGTGATCACAGACGACGTGCCTATGGGCGTCAGTATAGAAAATGCCACTCAACATATTAAGTTACTCATGTTGGTCAACGATGTATCGTTACGAAACCTTATCCCTGGTGAACTTGCCAAAGGTTTCGGATTTTTCCAAGCTAAGCCTTCGAGCAGCTTCTCTCCTGTAGCTGTAACGCCTGACGAGCTAAATGATAAGTGGCAAGACGCTAAAGTTCATCTTCCGTTAATCACTCACCTTAACAATGAGTTATTTGGGCGCCCTAATGCTGGGGTTGATATGACATTCAACTTTAGCCAGTTGGTGTCCCATGTTGCTAAAACGCGTCCATTGGGAGCGGGGGCTATTATTGGTTCAGGTACCATTTCTAACTACGATCGCAGCGCCGGTTCAAGCTGCTTAGCTGAAACACGAATGCTTGAAACTATTGCAGAGGGTAAGCCGTCAACCCCATTTATGGGTTTTGGTGACCGCGTACGTATCGAGATGCTTGATGACGACAATAACAGTATCTTTGGATCGATTGATCAGCAAGTGGTCGAATATAAAGCCTAGTGTGTTTAAGGTGGGTATATTGATTAAAGGCTAATTCTCTGGAGTTAGCCTTTTTGCTAAATACCAGGTCTCATTTTCAAAAGGATTTTTACATGGGTAATACAATGATGACGCTTTATGGTTATTGGCGCTCTAGCGCAGCATATCGTGTACGTATCGCTTTGAACCTAAAGTTACTTAAAGCCGAGCAACATTCAGTGCATTTAGTTAAAGATGGCGGAGAGCAACATCAACAGTTCTATGCATCTATTAATGCGCAGGAGCTAGTGCCAAGCTTAGTGATCAAAGGCGAGGAGGGGGAGCAAGTCTTAACTCAGTCATTGGCGATTATTGAGTATTTGGACGAGGTGTACCCTCAGAAAGCGCTCTTGCCAACAAAGCCATTTGATAGGGCAATCGTGCGTGCGATGGCATTGAGTGTTGCTTGCGAAATTCATCCGCTTAATAACCTCAAAGTGTTGCAATATCTTACAGGTGAGCTAGGTATGAGCGATGAGCAAAAAGCTGCATGGTATCAGCACTGGATAGCACAGGGCTTTGGTGCAATAGAGAAACAGCTCCAAAAACACAGTGGGCTTTGTTGCTTTGGAGATAGCCCAACCTTAGCAGACATATGCTTGGTGCCTCAGGTGTACAATGCAAAGCGTTTTAAGGTCGATATGAGTCTGTATCCCAATATTGAGCGTGTTAATGCTCACTGTTTAACGCTACAGGCTTTTATTGATGCAACACCAGAGAATCAAGTTGACGCGCTCTAGCGATGTTTCAAAAGAAACTCAACAAATGCTCTGTCAGCTTGGCTGATAGGGCGTTGTTTTTTCCAGGCAATATGCAGATCAAGGAAAACGGGTGGATCAAAGGGTTTTGCGCAAATTTTATCGTGTTTTTCTATGACCATCTCTAATACGCTGGTAATACCATATTCTTGTGCAACAACTTGTTTAATCAAGTTAATGAGATTAGTTTCAAAGGCAATATTTGCTGTAACACCTAGTCGTTCTGCTTGTTTTAGCATCCATTCTCGATGAAAGTAACCCTGCTTAAAGAGTACTAGCTCATGTTTAAAAAACGCTTTTAAAGGGATGGATTTAGCATTTGCTAATGGGTGTTGCTGACCTACAGCGACGACCATCTGTTCTCGCAATAATAAGTGGCTGTCAAATTCGTCGGTAAGGTCATTGGCTGTAATAATGGCAATATCGACATCTTCCTTTTGTAGCATTCTCAGAGTATCACGAGTGCCACCTTCAAATAGTGATAGCTTGAGCTCTGAGTATTGATGGCGAAATGCCATTAAACGCCTTGGCAAATAAAATGAACCTAGCATACCGGGTACTGCTAATCTGACTTCACCTTTAGTGAGGTTGGCCATGGACTTTATATGTGCCTCTGCTTGCGCCATGTTCTTGATGATTAACTTAGCATGTTGATGCAAGGCGTCACCTTCTGCTGTTAACGACAGCGATCTACTACTCTTATTTATCCCTCTATCAATTAGCGTCACTCCCAGCTCTTGTTCAAGTCGTTTGATACTTTGGCTTAAGGCTGGTTGCGCCATATTGAGTTGTTCGGCAGCTTTAGTAAAACTGCCGGCATTAATTAATGCATCTAGGTATTTTAATTGTCTAATATCCATAGTTTTTATTCAGTTTTGCATTGTAAAAGTAAGCTCCATATAAAGCTTACTTCAATTTATCATCTACTTGATAAGGTAGAATTTGATATAACATAAATCAATAACTATCGCACTTTTAAGTTGTTATTCTTATGGGGTGGCCGCTGATATGCTACAGCCTAATTAATTGCTTTGAGTTAGTCGTCAATGAGCACAAGGGTAGAAGATAGACACGTGGCTGATGAGATCCGCTTAATTGCAGGCTTATCAGTTGCTTCAATGGTGATTTTTATCAACTTATATTTGGTACAAGGAATGCTACCGCTTATTGCGGACTCATTTTCGGTATCAAAAGGCCATGCTACGTTATTGTTATCAGTCACCAGTTTTACTATGGCATTCTCTCTTTTGCTTTTTGCGGTACTGTCTGATCGCATTGGCCGCAAAAAGCCCATTTTAGTGAGTCTTTACCTATTGGTTTTGTTAGACCTTAGCGCCTATTTTATTGATAGCTTTAACCAACTCGTTTTGTTAAGAATGTTTCAGGGCGCCTTATTAGCCTCAGTACCCGCCATGGCAATGGCCTATTTTAAAGATGAGTTAGGCAGTAATGCTTTGCTAAAGGCCGGTGCCATCTATATAGCCGCTAATAGTGTCGGCGGTATCGTGGGGCGTTTGCTCGGAGGAGGTATGGCTCAATACCTCGATTGGCAGCAAGCGATGGCTTTATTAACCGCAGTTTCTCTAATAGGGACACTTGCTGTGACCTATCTGTTACCTGGAAGTCATTTTGTTAAGCCTGAGTTAGAGTTAGGGATGTGGCCAATAAAAAGCTCTGATTTTAAAGGGTTTTGTCATCACTTAGCGGATAGGAAATTACGCTTGGTTTACCTTATTGGTGGACTTGCTTTTATGGTTATGGTTAATCAGTTTAGTTATATCCAACTCCATCTGATGGACAGTCCTTTTAGCTTAGGGCGTTTTGAAGTTACGTTGATTTTTCTTTGTTATCTCAGTGGCACTTATGCATCATATCGCTCAGCGAACTGGATTGGGCAGCTTGGACTTAAGCGGGTATTAATTATCTCTGTGTTGGCGTTGTTTCTCGGTACTTTGCTGACCTTACTCGATAGTTTAACGGCTATATATATTGGTTTTTTGATCTCAGCATTTGGTTTTTTCCTTATTCACAGTAGTTGTAATGCCTGGGTGGCTTATAGAGCAAAGCTGCATAGGGCTAAAGCAACGGCATTGTACCTTTGTTGCTACTATTTAGGCGCTGCTATAGGTGGGCCTTATTTATTGCCATTTTGGCAGCATTGGGGCTGGAGAGGGGTTGTAGTGGGGTCTGTCATTGGGCTTGGTATATTAGCTATTGTGGTGCTAAAACTTATCCAACCTACGTCAGCATCAGACTCTTTGGCGATGGGCGCGTGAAGTGGTGAGAATTGCTAATAGTAGTAACCCTCTGCAGAAGAAGCTATTTGTTGGGTGCTATCTGATGCATAACATAATCACTAGGAAGAAGTTCGAGCTGTCCATTTTCATCGAAATACCAACCTGTGATAAAGCCTTTTTGGCGCATTTTGACTAGATTTTGCATAACGGATTTAGCTTCAACTAAAGCAGTGTCTTGATCGTATTGGTAAGTGAGCTTTAAATAAGCGGCAATGCTGGCGAGCGAAGCGGATTGACTGACGTCTGCCATAAGATTTGTCCTGCGATACATTATCCTAAAAGGATAGTAGAGAACGTTCTTTAGTGACAAAGATAGTTAGCAATTTATTGAGATATGATTTGGTACTGCGAAGAGATTCTTTACAGAAAGAATGGTGGTCGATACTGGGCTCGAACCAGTGACCCCCTCCTTGTAAGGGAGGTGCTCTCCCAGCTGAGCTAAT
>NZ_JBRIMB010000061.1:0-27743 GCF_052977265.1 Shewanella sp. 0m-8
AATTAGCAGCCCTGTAGCCACAGCTCAGACAAATAATGTAATCAGTTTTCATTCGAAGGCTAACGAGCTTTGGGGCAAGAACGTGACAGCTAGGATTCACTGACACGTCGATGGACAATTCCCAGTTACGAAACATAGTTTTCGGATTACCTCTAGTATTGCAACACGACCAGCCTACATATTGCAGGCCAAATTCCCTTATCCACTTCAACCTACTCTCTTCAAAAAATACAAACTAAGAAAATTCACTACCTCATGACCTATCTATTAATACTGGAGGACAGGGAAGCCTCAAGTCAGTGCTTAGTGATTGAACCAAAGTGTTCAATTGCTTCCACAACTGTAACTATTAAAATAATAGCTCTGCTGGGGAAAGACACATTGCGTGTCTTTTCTTCGTTGTATGCAAACTACGAATAGAAAGTTTTGGTCAATTCCTCGCACAGCACTGTTCGATGCACTATCCGAGCTTTAAGCAGTTCAGCATCCTCCTGACTAAGTAGCACCTGTCGCGTCTTCTTATCAAACCTTGTTGGCATCTCTTCATAGAGCTGGCTATGCAGCCTCTTTATGTCATTGAAGATTTGCAGTGATTGAGAGAACAGCATTACTTTGTCGTAATAACCATGCTGGAGACCATACAGCCACTTTAAGAGGATGGTTTGCCTTGCAGCCTTGGTCTTAAACGAATGCTCTATCTCAATCGCTGCGACTGCGCCGTCGGGCTCTATCGCTATACCGTCAACATTGCGCACATCATTCGATTTAAATAGCCGCTTAAACTCAGGTTCGGTAACAAACGAATACCAGTAGGGTTTGGCTACCTTATCTTTCGTTTGATTATGCACACCTTTGAGCAGCACATACTGCATAATAAGGTCGTGCATGACGGTGTTTTGGTTTACTCGCAAGCTTGGTTCTCCAGCGCGGAAATAGACCGCAACGGATAACAACTCTTCGGCGTATTTCGCCCCCGTATAATCGATCACATAAACACGTCCATCGATAGAGCGGTGAGTGATAACAAGGCTTAGCAATTTCTCGCTGACGAGCTTGTTCAAATGCTCTAATGCGAGCCGGTGTGGAATACCATAAAGCCAACCGATAATCGCCGGCGATGTTAGGCCGAAACGTGTGACGATTTTCATCGTTAATACGCGTCTGTCCTTACCAATCTGATTGTTGCTTGTTCCTATTTTATAGTGCATAGGCATTGAGATATAAGGTTGGTATAACCGCCCTGCCTCAGCCGCTATTTCACCCGCTGTTTCGATGGTTTGATTTAGCCGTTGGATTGTATGGTTTTGCTCATTCATCTTGATATCCGTTGTTGCGTTGAACATGGTTATCAAGAGGTAGAATCTTAGAACACAAACAATGCCTGTTCAGGCAAAAAAGTGGTGATTTTTATTCCGAGATGCTTATTTCTTCCTCTCGGGATGAAAATAGCGATAGGTATCGCTACCAAGCCAGGCTTTGCCTGATGAATGAATCACTTCGTGACACATCCATATGCCTTGAATCGCCCGCCAGCTCTGATGACTCGTCATCGCCACTGTCTTACGAGCTACGCTCTAGCTATTCAAGCCATCAAACGCGCATGTATCTCGCTATGCTCTGTACTAACCGCATTTTCACCGCTTACGACGAGGGGATGTGTGCCACCTCTACTCCCTCTTTCGACGCCCTGCTTTTCTGACGAAAAGGCAAATGGTTTAGCCATCAATTTGTGCCAAATGTGAGGCTAAATTTTGCTGAAGCAAAATGGAAATACGGTTAGTACAGACCAGCTGTACATGCGCGTTGCTCCTTTGAATCGATACTTCGCATCCATCCAAATACGCGAGCTGATAGCATGTTTCACATGCTCTTTTGTCACAAAATTCGTGCCGATTTTTGCTATTAGAAAGCACACATTCGTTGACGTGTAACAAATAAATTTTGCGGAATTTTTGAAGAAAAAACGAAGAATAACTTGAGGTAAAACGCCAAACTTTTTGTTGCTGACAGTTCAGTCAAACAAGTTTGTAATCTAGCATTTTTTCATTAATGTGTATAGACAGTGGTGAACATTTAAACAGCAAAATCAGGAGATGATTATGAGTACAAATTCTAACAACGGGCCTCTGATGAATGTCGATGGTACGCCTATGGTCGCTAACAGCGGAGTCGATATTAAAGGTAATCCATACGGTGTAACCGAGTCATCTATTGATACGAATTGCGCCTCAATCGATACCAGCTTCGACTCTATGAGTTGCGGCATTGATAACTCTTTAAATAGCACTTTCGACAACTCTTCTAGCAGTTCATTTGATAGCTCTTTTGGCAGCTCGTGTGACAGTAGCTTCGACTCATTTAGCTCTGGATTTGATGATTTTTAAATGCCAAGAAAACAATTAAACCTAAACCAGACAATGAGCATCCCGCTAGTAATCGGCGCGATATTATTGTTCTGGTTATTCTCTTTTTATGTTGAAACCGATGATATTCGATATCTTGTCATCTATAGTCTAGGAACGTGCAAACTGATTAATGGCGCTTCAACATACCAAGTCCTTTGTACGCAAAACCCTAGCAAAGTGAACATATGGCGCGCCAGCTACTTTGTATTATTTCGATTCATCTAAGCTAAATTTAAGGAGAACATATGTCCTTCCTGATACCCGCAGCAGTTTTAGTTATAGGTATTTTATACCTCATAAAACATGCGAAATATTGAGCGTTCCCCCTTCACCTAAGAGAGCATCCCGCCTAGCAAAAGATACATCGCTTCACATGTTTCTACCCTTCGTCGAACCAACCAGAAATACCTTGATTTGTAGTGGCCAATTTTAGTTGATCACTACAAATCAGTATTCACCACGATCTTAGTGTTTGAGTTAAATTTATCCATTGACTTACTACTGCTATCAATTTAACTCGTTTCCAAAATCCACAACTTAGGGAAATTATTTTTTTTACAGTACGATTTATCTCAGCTAACCATAGCTACAAATACTAAGCGAAAGGAAGTCGCAACTTTTAGATGAATAAGTCAGTCACTCATGACTGTTGGAGAAAAGATGAATTTAGCAGCTTTGTACGGTCCAACGCTTACGCTGAAACAGTTATTAAAAACCTTAAAGATCTGCCGCTCAACCTATTACAAATATTGTGATGAGGATAGTAAGTTATACAAGAGTCATTTCCCTAAGCCTATAACAGGGCACTATAAAAAGTTGTTTCTAACAATTCATGTCGAGCAGTACTTGTTCTGCAACACTCAACCGTAATGTACTAATGTAAAATTGCGAGTTCAACTTCCACAAACGCTGATTTTGTACACAATCAAATTTGGCCCCAGGAGCTTTACTATGCTCTAGGGACTTACAAACATTCATCGAATATTTTTTATGCTAAAAGCAATCAATCATTAGGGCATATCCCAAGTATCGACCGATATGACTTCTAAGTTCAGGCTGTTGAATCGAGAACACGTTTCCAAAACACACAACTTAGGAAAAAATTTATTTTTACAGTACGCTTCATCTCAACTAGTTGTAGCTACACATACTAAGCGAAAGGAAGTCGCAACTTTTTGATGAATAAATCAGTCACACATGACTGTTGGAGAAAAGATGAATTTAGCAGCTTTATACGGTCCAACGCTTACACTGAAACAGCTATTAAAAATCTTAATAATCAGCCGCTCAACCTATTACAATTATAGCGATGAGGGTAATAAGTTATACAAGAGTAACTTCCCTAAGCCTATAACTGGGCATAATAAAAAATTGTTTCTAACAATTCATGTCGAGCAGTACTTACTCGGTAACGCTCAACCATAGCGCTAATCCATTATTACTAGACTAACGTCTACAAACGCTGATTTTGTGCACAATAAAATTTGCCCCAAGAGCTTAACGAAGCTCTTGGGGCTTAAAGCCTTTCATCAAAATGTATCACTAACAACCATTAGTGACATACCAAATATCGACAGTTATGACTTATAAGTTCGATCTGTTTAATCAAGACACGTTTCCAAAACAGGCAACTTAGGGAAATAATAATTTTTAGAGTACGATTTATCTCAGCTAATCGTAGCTACACATACTAAGCGAAAGGAAGTCGCAACTTTTTGATGAATAAATCAGTCACACATGACTGTTGGAGAAAAGATGAATTTAGCAGCTTTATACGGTCCAACGCTTACACTGAAACAGCTATTAAAAATCTTAATAATCAGTCGCTCAACCTATTACAATTATAGTGATGAGGGTAATAAGTTATACAAGAGTAACTTACCTAAACCTATAGCAGGTCATAATAAAAAATTGTTTCTAACAATTCATGTCGAGCAGTACTTACTCGGTACAGCTCAACCGTAATGTACTATTACGAGTCAAACGTCCATAAATGCTAGTTTGCAACATCAATAGAATTGGTGCCTCTGAGAATGACATTAACAAAACTACAGAGGCCAACTCTACCAACTTAAGCATCACATTCTGTTAGTTAGACTACTTATCTCTTTTTCTATCATGGACCAATAAAGCTCATAAGCTTCAAGCTGCTTATCAAGATAATCTGCCGTGTTGTAGTGTGCCGTCGTTCCTTGCAATTTATGCCCTAGCATCTTTTCATAAACAAAGAACTGCTCAGGATTTTTATCACTTAAAATGGACATCAATGAACGTCTGAAGTCATGCGGAATGATTTTTGAGATCCCGTGTTGCATAAAGAGTTTTGTTGACAGTCTTGAGCAAAATCTGTCTATCGCATGTATGGTGATTGGTTGGCCTTTAACTTCCCCCTTGAATACATACCCCTCCAGCCCATAAATATCCCCGAGGGCAAACAAAATCTCCTTCGCTTTTTGGGGGATAGAATGTATTTCAGGTTTTTGTACTGAAGTATCATCTTCATGTGTCCCCTTCCGGGGAGACTCTTTTTGCATTTTAGGTTCAGGAATTGTCCAAACACCCTTCTCAAAATTGAAATCACTCCATTGCGCTGTTCTTAAAGCCGAATTTCGAGAGCCAAACAAAATAATTAATTTCAAACATGCCTTCGTTTGGGGACCTGCACGAGATTGTTCTATTTCCAACCACATTCTGGCTATTTCCTCTATGCTAGGAGTTCTTTTACTAACCTGAGGTGCTTCTCCTACATCTTTTACTGTCAATAACAAGAGACCTGAATTGGTAATAAACTCCCTGTTATAACTCCATTTGACGATTGTTTTAAGCAATTTTAGTACGCTGCCAGAAACGACTTGACTTCCCTCCTTAGAAATCCAATCGAAATACTCCATCCAAAGTCTATTAGATATATCATCAAACGGAATGTTTAGGTTTTTTTTTGCCCACTTTTCCTCTAACTTTGCTTTTTTAGGCGTATTTAGAACCCACTTTCTGATCGTACAAAAGTAGTTTTTGTAAGTCGTATCCTTTAAAGCTTTAGCGTCAATGCTCTCTAGCCACTTTTGAGATAACACTGCTAATGTGTACTGCTCGGTCGTCGAACCATTTTTGGATTTATCCCATTCAATTTTTGGATTTTTTCCATTTAATAACCAATTTTTAAGTTGAGGCACTTTGCTTCTCGCCTCAATAAGACTTAAATCAGGATAGTAACCTAAGGACAACCGCTCTGCTTTGCCTGCAAACCGAAAACGATATTGCCAAGCAATCTTACCTTTACATGACACCCTTACCCCTAAAGAATCTCGATCTGAAAGCTCAAAGGGCTTATCATGTAATTTATTCAAGTTACGGTCCAAGGTCTTTTTTGTAAGGCTCATTTTTATGTACACACGAAAAATTTAATCTGTACACACCAGTGTACACAAAAAACGCAAACAAAAATACACATCATTGGACGCAAAAACACAACAATGAACAAACAATCAAATGCAATTAACTGTAATAACAGTATTTATAGACAGGATTGAACAGCCATGAACAAAAATAATCAATCCACCCTCTTCTGGCACGATTACGAGACTTTTGGTGCTAACCCAGCGAAAGACCGGCCTTCTCAGTTTGCTGGCGTGCGCACAGATATGGATCTTAATATTATCGGTGAGCCTGAAACCTTTTATTGTAAGATCGCTAACGATTATCTACCGTCACCAGAAGCAATACTCATCACGGGTATTACTCCTCAGCTAGCAAACCTTAAAGGTATGCCTGAAGCTGAGTTTATGGACAAAATTAACGGCTTATTTAGTCAGCCTAAGACCTGTGTTGTGGGTTATAACTCATTACGGTTTGATGATGAAGTATCGCGCTACGGTTTTTATCGTAATTTTATCGACCCTTATGCTCGCGAGTGGCAAAACGGCAATAGTCGTTGGGATATTATCGATCTTGTTCGTGCCTGCTACGCTTTTAGACCTGAAGGCATAAATTGGCCGGAAAAAGAAGATGGCTCACCAAGTTTTAAACTTGAGCAGCTTACCGTCGCCAATGGTTTAAGCCATGAAAAAGCCCATGATGCGATGTCAGATGTTTATGCGACTATCGATATGGCTAAATTGATTAAATCTGTGCAACCTAAGCTATTTGACTATTACTTTAGCCTGAGACAAAAACAAGCAGTATCAAAGTTAATTGACGTGCTTGAAATGAAGCCACTTGTGCATGTTAGCTCTAAAATCAGTGCACTGAATGGTTGTACCACCATCATTGCACCTGTGGCCTATCACTCTACTAATAAAAATGCGGTAATTTGCGTTAATTTGGCGATGGATATCTCGCCGTTACTTGAATTAAGCGTCGATGAAATTCGTGAGCGCATGTATACCCGTCGCAGTGACTTAGCACCCGATGAGTTACCGATTGGGTTAAAGCAAATCCATATCAACAAGAGTCCCTTTATTGCTGCTGCCAATACGTTAACTGACGAGAATGCTGCCAGACTCGATTTTGATAAAGCATTTGCCAGAGCGCAGTATAAGAAGCTTAAGCAACATCCAGAGCTTCGAGAAAAATTAGTTGCTGTATTTGATGTTGAGCATGAAGACAGAACCGTAGACGCCGACCAAGCTTTATATAGCGGTGGTTTTTTCAGCTCTGCTGACAAAGCCAAGATTGAAATCATCCGCAACACACAAGCAAGCAACCTTGCGGCGATAGAGCTTGATTTTGACGACGAACGCCTAGGCGAAATGTTGTTTAGATACCGAGCACGTAACTACCCTGAAACCTTAAGTGACTCAGAGCAGTACCGCTGGCGCGAATTCTGCCAAACTAGACTCAATGATCCTGATTACATCATTCGTCTAGAAAACTTACTCGAAGAAACCGAGCAAGATGAATCCAAACAAAAATTATTAGCAGCTTTGTGTCATTATCTTAGAAGCTTATAAATTTTATAGCCAATAAATGCGACCTTCATCTCATTCTGTATGTAACAAGCTTACTAGAATGATATTTCATTAGCGTTAACAAAAAGGAAATAGCGTATGCAAGACCGCTTCTTAAAAAGCATAGCTAAGTTACCTGAGTCATTAGCAACGGCAATTGTGCCGTTACTCGATAAAGATTTTGCAGGCCATATCGATGCACAGCAACTAAGCGAGCTTCAAGCTAAAAGCAACATGGAGCTTAACGAATTACTATTAGCGTTACTGCCTATTGCTGCGGCTTTAGCCAGACCACCGATTAGTGAGTTTTACGTTGGTGCTATCGCCAAAGGCAAAAGCGGCGATATCTATATGGGCGCGAATATTGAGCTCCCCAGTGAAGCGCTTTTTCACTCTGTTCATGCCGAACAAAGCGCGATTAGTCATGCTTGGTTAAGCGGTGAGACCATTATTGAAGACATCATAGTCAACGCATCACCTTGTGGACATTGTCGTCAATTTATCAATGAGTTGGTTGAAGGTAGCAAGGTAAAGATCCATCTACCCGCTCAGAAAGTTGAGCCGTTAACGCACTACTTACCTTATGCGTTCGGGCCAAGTGACTTAAACGTTACCGAGCCCTTGCTAACTAAGCAGCAGCATACCCTGACGTTAGATTCTACTGATCCTATGATTATTGAAGGTCTCGATCATGCTAGCCTAAGTTATGCGCCGTACACCCAAAATTATGCCGCGGTGGTATTAGAAACTAAAGATGGTGCGACCTATTGTGGCCGTTATGCTGAGAACGCTGCGTTTAACCCGTCAATGCAGCCAATGCAGATGGCCTTGTCGACTATGGCACGTCATAACCGCGATTTCAGCGAGATCAATCGCGCCGTATTGATTGAGTCTTCTAAAGGTACAATTTCATTGGTAGGTGCAGCAATGGACGCCCTACATAATGTTGCCGCTGTTGAACTTGAACATATCGTTGTAGAACCAGAGTAACTTCATTAGCCTCTGCGACTAAAAAGGACCATTCTCATGGTCCTTTTTTATGGGTAACTTTTAATTGCTATTTGCTACGTTAAAGCCATTAGCCGCGGTTCTTCTCTAGCTTGGCCATTAAGCTCGATGTATCCCAACGCTTGCCACCGATCCCCTGCACTTCAGAATAAAACTGATCAACTAAAGCGGTGAGTGGCAGATGAGAGCCATTTCGGCGCGCCTCTTCTAGCGCTATGCCTAAGTCTTTTCGCATCCAATCCACTGCAAAACCGAAATCATAATCCCCCTTCCACATAGTCTGGTAGCGGTTTTCCATCTGCCAAGACTGCGCCGCCCCATGGCTTATCACCTCGACCACTTTCTCGCCATCCAGGCCTGCGCTACGGGCAAAATGTAATCCTTCAGCAAGGCCTTGCACAACACCGGCAATACAGATCTGATTGACCATTTTAGTTAATTGACCCGCTCCCACATCTCCAAGCAGCTCAGCACAACGAGCGTAGGCGTCAATAACTGGCTTAGCCGTATCAAATGTGACTTGTTCGCCTCCAGCCATTACAGTCAACACACCATTCTCAGCCCCCGCTTGTCCACCTGACACTGGAGCATCCATAAAACCAATATTGTGTGCTTTGGCTGCGACAGCAATTTCACGTGCGACATCGGCTGAAGCTGTAGTGTGATCCACCAAGATACTGCCAGCGATCATCCCGGCTAATGCCCCGTTGTCACCTAAGGTGACTTGGCGTAGGTCATCATCATTACCCACACAAACAAAAACAATCTCTTGTCCTTGCGCTGCAGCTCTTGGGGTAGTTTGATACTCGCCAGCAAACTCTTTTGCCCATGCCTGCGCTTTAGCCTCTGTACGGTTGTAAACTGTAACTTGGTGACCGTGTTTTGCTAAGTGCCCCGCCATGGGGTAACCCATAACACCTAAACCAATGAATCCGACTTTAGCCATTTTACGTCCTATTGTAGAGGGAGGTTTATAATATTTTTACCCATTCTAATAGCTAATAATAAAATAAAACAGCGTTAAACAGACAATAAAAAAGCCAGCCCTTAGGCTAGCTTTAGTCAACTAATTAAGCAGATAGTGCGTGGCTCACTGCAGTGAAGGTTGCAGATCCACATGCGCTTGCATTTCAGCTCCAATCTTCTTACGCATATCCATGAGTCGAATGGCTGATTCTCGAAGCTCAATATCAGCAGCAAGTACTGGCTGCCAATCAGGGACTGCGGTTGGTTGTCCGTCATCATCAACTGCAACCATAACTAACACACAATGGGTTGTTAAGTGGCGCTCGGGAAACTTAGGATCGCCAGCTTTAACATCAACCCCTAAGTGCATGGAGGTTCTGCCAGTGTAAATCACCTTCGCGGTTACTTCGACGATATTACCCACGTGAATCGGTTTAACAAATCGAATACCACCTGCATAAGCCGTAATGCAGTATTTACCACTCCAGCCTGCCGCACAAGCATAGCCAGCAAGGTCAATCCACTTCATTACCGCGCCGCCGTGAACTTTACCGCCAAAGTTAACATCAGCAGGCTCCGCTAGGAACCTTAATGTTAACTGTCTTTCTAAACCCGCCATATAGGACCTCAATACATTTACTGACTATTGAGTATCTTACGCCAAATTCAGCCTAGCAGCACTGTTTACCCAAACTGACCGACGAAAAAGCAACCCGCTAACACTGTAGGTAAAGCCAAGCGATAAACCCATAACTGTGTTTTCTCACTAAAATACTTACCACCATTGGACAGGGTATAAATACCAATACCAGCTAAAAATAGCACCATCACTTCAATGCCTGCAAGTACACTGTTTGCGTTACTTACATCAATAGCCGTTACCAGCAAGGCAAACCACACCACGGTGAAAGCCGCAACCGCTAGGTTAAATGTCTTTACACCCAACTGCAATTTAGGGAAGCGGGCTACTGATTCACCACGAATAAGCTCATTAATATTGGCGGTAATAATGCCTAGCAGTGGCATGATAGGAATAACTATTGGATTAAGCACTTTCGTGTCCCTTAGATAAATTATGCAAGGCTCATAGTCTGAGCAGCTATTTGCAGTATCTTCCTAATGGCACTGAAATTCTAGCGTCTTCCCTGCACATTAACCAAGGTTAATCTGGCCAACATGATGGTTTAATATTTACCTTTAATAATGTGAAACAACGCAAATTTTTGAACCCCTAAAGCTAAAATGAAAGAAAAAATAAGAGTATTTTGGCTGTTAATACCAATCAGTATAAAGATTTGGTCGCTCAGCGAGAGTATAGCGGCACTGAGACAAGGTCATTAAATGCTCCTCGATAACTGCTCCTGCGTTACTCTACCTCCTATATCCATATAGTCGTGCATTAATGACATTCACCACATCTGACCTCCAGGGATGGAGGAAATGTCTTATGTATGTCGGGAACATATAAGACCATGTGGTTTGCAACGAGTGAAGCGCATAGTCATTCTAAGTTTAAGCTCCCTCTTGTTCCATAAGAGTCACAGTATCAGAGCCGCTAAAACTCACCATTCTGGAGCGTTTTGGCTACCTACTTCTGCCTTGAACAACTTCATAAGGGAGCAACCATTCTTTCAGTTATTCGCCTTGAATTAGTTTGCCAAAAAACGTTCTGAGTAGATCAACTTCTTATACAGATTGGTATAACTCTGCATTAATTATTAAATCATTACCGGATCCCATTAATAACTCCACATATAAAAAAAGCGCCATAAGGCGCTTTTTTTATATTAAATCAGCCGACTATACTTTTTTGAAAAGTAATGAGCCGTTTGTGCCACCAAAACCAAATGAGTTACATAGTCCATATTCAAACTTATAATCTCTCGCGGTATGAGCAACGAAATCTAAATCACAACCTTCATCAGGGTTATCAAGGTTGAGTGTTGGAGGAACAACCTGATCTTTCAACGCCAATATGGTGATAATGGCTTCAACAGAACCCGCAGCGCCAAGCAGATGGCCAGTCATGGATTTGGTCGAGCTCACCAACAGATCATAAGCGTGAGCACCAAATACCGACTTAACCGCTGCGGCTTCTGCTCTATCGCCAGCAGGTGTTGAGGTGCCGTGTGCGTTAATGTAACCAATCGACTCATTTGCAATTTTGGCATCGTTAATTGCATTAACCATTGCCGCAGCTGCGCCTGCACCATCACTTGGTGGCGATGTCATATGGAAAGCATCGCCACTCATACCAAAACCTACAAGTTCGGCATAAATCGTTGCTCCACGGGCTTTAGCGTGCTCGTACTCTTCAACAACCATGACTCCAGCACCATCACCAATAACAAAACCATCGCGGTCTTTATCCCAAGGGCGGCTTGCCGCTTCAGGATTGTCATTACGGGTAGAAAGTGCCTTAGCTGAGCCAAAACCTGCAACCGCTAATGGACAAGTTACGTCTTCAGCGCCGCCAGCAACCATTACATCAGCATCGCCATAAGCAATAGTACGCGCAGCAAAACCGATGTTGTGCACACCTGTAGTACAAGCCGTAGTCACAGCAAAGTTCGGGCCCGTCATGCCGTATTTAATCGAAAGATGGCCAGCAATCATGTTGATGATCGTGCTTGGAACGAAGAAAGGTGAAACTTTTCGTGGGCCGCCCTTTAGCAGCGCTGCATGGTTTTGCTCAATAAGCGGCATGCCGCCCATACCCGCACCAATAGCCGTACCGACTCGTGATGGATCAAGTTTATCCATCTCAAGACCTGAGTCTTCGACAGCTTGAATGCCTGCAGCCATACCATACTGAATAAACAAGTCCATCTTACGCGCGTCTTTACGAGACATGTACTGTTCGACATCAAAGTCTTTTACAGAACCGCTAATTCGAGTCGTGAACTCACTAGCATCAAATTTAATTATCGGCGCGATACCACTCTTTCCAGAAACCAATGCTTTCCAAGAAGAATCTACTGTATTTCCCACTGGGCTGACTAAGCCTAAGCCCGTTATGACTACTCGACGTTTAGACACGCGGTCACCTTTTTACTTTAAAAATGAATAATGATGATAGCTGCAAAGAGATTGAACTACCAATGCCTATACCCTTGTCTTGAAAACACGGTTTCAACGGGTATGTGCCAGTTCTGGTTGGGATAATACTTATTTTAGGTCAACAAGTATTGAGAAAGCGAAGATTAAAACGTTATGTCAACCAGCGGCTTTTACAAACAAAAACAGGCGGCAAAATGCCGCCTGTTTTCAAGAATTCTAGATTACTGATTCTTAGAAACGTAATCGATCGCTGCTTGAACAGTAGTGATCTTTTCAGCTTCTTCATCAGGGATCTCGGTGTCAAACTCTTCTTCCAGAGCCATAACCAACTCAACAGTGTCTAGAGAATCCGCACCCAAATCGTCAACGAAAGATGCTGCTGATTTAACGTCTTCTTCTTTTACACCTAGTTGCTCGATGATGATTTTCTTTACACGTTCTTCGATGTTGCTCATTAGTTTTCTTTCCTATTCAAATTACGCACTTGCGCAAGATTGCGAGTAGTTTATTGAATTTGGCAGACATTGCAAGCTTAACTTTCGTGGTCTAACCACAATCAGGCCCACAGTTGATGCAGATCACCCCATGAGGCGATAGCTGTCTGCCGCTCCCTTTAAACCATGTACATACCGCCATTCACATGGAGAGTTTCCCCTGTGATGTAAGCAGCAGAGTCTGACGCTAAAAAGAGGACTGCGTTAGCAATTTCCTGCGCCTGACCAAGTCTTTCCATTGGCACCTGAGACATAATAGCTTGTTGCTGGTCTTCCGTCAGCTCATCTGTCATATCTGTCTGGATAAATCCAGGTGCAATAGCATTAACTGTAATTTGACGAGATGCAACCTCTCTTGCAAGAGATTTTGTAAATCCAATCAAACCAGCTTTAGCAGCAGAGTAGTTAGTCTGCCCTGCATTGCCCATGGTACCTACCACAGAGCCAATATTGATGATGCGTCCGTGACGCTTTTTCATCATAGGTCTCATGACCGCTTTTGAAGTGCGGAAGATTGATGTGAGGTTAGTATCAATGATATCTTGCCATTCGTCATCTTTCATTCGCATTAACAAATTGTCACGCGTGATACCGGCATTGTTAACAAGAATGTCAACATTGCCTGCTTTTTCTTTAATAGTTTCAAACAAACTTTTTACAGAGTCAGCATCTGTTACGTTTAAAACAAGACCATGGCCTTTATCGCCTAAATAAGCTTGAATCGCTTCTGCGCCACGCTCGCTGGTTGCGGTACCGATAACCACCGCACCTGCTGAAACTAATGTTTCTGCTACTGCACGGCCAATTCCTCGGCTAGCGCCAGTGACTAGGGCAACTTTACCCGTCAGGTCAAAACTTATACTCATCAGATTTCCTTATTCGGTCAACGCCGTTAGTGATGCAACATCGTTTACAGCTTGTGCTGAAAGCGAACGATTAATACGTTTTGTTAGGCCTGTTAGTACTTTACCTGGTCCCATTTCAAACAAATTAGTCACACCCTTTGATGCCATTAGCTCTACAGTTTCAGACCAACGAACGGGACAATAAAGTTGACGAACTAAGGCATCTTTAATCTCTGCCGCTGACGTTGGACTGGCAACATCAACATTGTTGATCACTTTCACTGAAGGTTCGCTGAACTCAATCGATTCTAATGCAGCGGCTAATTGTTCTGCTGCTGGTTTCATTAATTGGCAATGCGAAGGCACGCTTACAGGGAGTGCAACAGCCATTTTTGCGCCGTTAGCTTTGCATAGTGCAGCAGCGCGCTCAACAGCGGCTTTCTCACCTGCAATGACCACTTGACCTGGACTGTTGTAATTAACAGGACTCACGATATCGCCTTGTGCTGCTTCTTCACACGCTTTAGCAATAGCGTCATTATCTAAACCAATAATGGCGAACATTGCACCGGTACCAGCTGGTACCGCTTGCTGCATTAGCTGACCACGAAGTTCTACTAGCTTAATTGCCGCTTCAAAATCAATCACTCCAGCACATACTAATGCTGAGTACTCGCCTAAACTGTGGCCAGCCATCACTGAAGGCATAGCCTTCCCTGATGCTAAATAAGCGCGGTAAATAGCGACACTGGCAGCTAATAAAGCAGGCTGTGTTTTGTCCGTTTCATTTAATGTTTCAGCGGGACCTTGTTGTACAAGCGCCCATAAATCATAGCCAAGCGTGCTGCTTGCTTGAGCAAAGGTTTCTGTAATGATGGCATTGTCTTGTGCTAGCTCAGCTAACATACCCAATGCTTGAGAACCTTGCCCAGGGAATACAAAAGCAGTATTTTCCATATTTATCACCTTTTTAAATCAACATCTGCACATTCTAAGACGATTATTAAAAACGAACTAAAGCACTTCCCCAGGCAAATCCTGCGCCGAAGGCTTCTAGTAGTAACATTTGACCACGTTGAATACGTCCGTCTCTCACCGCTTCATCTAGCGCGATAGGCACAGAAGCTGCTGACGTATTACCGTGTTTAGCCAGTGTTAAAACGACTTTATCTAAACTCATATCAAGTTTTTTTGCCGTCGCTTTAATAATCCTAAAGTTCGCTTGATGCGGAACTAACCAATCAATTTCTGATTTATCAATATTGTTATGACGCAATGTTTCAGTCACAACATGAGATAGCTGAGTCACAGCAACTTTGAATACATCGTTGCCCTTCATGGTCATATAACCCACCGCTTCAGACGTTTCACCTTTGCGTGGCGGGATTGAGCATTTCAGTAAATCACCATGACGACCGTCGGCGAAAATATGAGTAGAGATAATTCCCGGCTCTGTTGACGCCCCAACCACTGCAGCGCCGGCACCATCACCAAATAAAATAATGGTCGAACGGTCTTCAGGCTCGCAAAGACGTGAAAGCACATCAGCGCCAATCACTAAGACATTTTTCGCGGCGCCCGATTTCACATACTGATCGGCAATAGATAAAGCGTAAACAAACCCTGAACAGGCCGCCGCTATATCAAATGCAGGAATAGTATGAACCCCTAACATCGCTTGTATTTCACATGCTGCTGCTGGGAATGCATTACTAGCACTCGTTGTACCGCACACAATCATGTCAATTTCACTTGCATCAATACCCGCCATTTCAATGGCTTTTAATGCAGCTCTATATCCCATGGTGGCAACGGTTTCGTCCGCTGCGGCGATTCTACGTTCTGAAATACCAGTGCGCTCTACGATCCATTGATCTGTCGTCTCAACCATCTTTTCAAGATCGAGATTACTACGCACCTGCACCGGTAGATAACTACCAGTACCAAGAATTTTTGTATACATAAGGAATTTATCAGCTATTAATGTCTAAAAGAATCGACTCCAGACGATCTTCAATCATCTGCGGGAGTCGACGTTGCGCTTCGGTTACTGCCAAAGTAATTGCTTGTAAAAAAGCAGCTTCATCTGCGCACCCATGACTTTTTACTACAATTCCGCGCAATCCTATCAGACTTGCGCCATTATAGTGGTCGGGGTTCATCTGATTTAACAAAGAACGTATACGTGGAGCGATGATTTTAGCCAAAAGTCGGACAAGAAAACCTTGTCCTAGCGCTTTTTTAAGCTGATGGACCAGTAAACGAGCAATACCCTCTGAGGTTTTCAAAGTGATATTACCTACAAAACCATCACAAACGATCACGTCTACATTACCAGAGTAAATCTCATCGCCCTCAATAAAACCGGTATAGTTTATTTGAGGAATTTGTTGCAGCAACTGACCAGCCTGTTGGACTTGATCATTACCTTTAATTTCTTCGATACCCACATTGAGTAACGCGACTTTAGGTGAGACGGTTTTATCAACTGTTTCACTAAGCACCGAGCCCATCACCGCAAATTGAAATAAGGTTTCAGAATCGCACGATACATTTGCACCTAAGTCTAGTAAATAAACGGGAGTATTATTTACCGCAGGTAGACAGCTAACAAGTGCTGGGCGGTCGATACCAGGCAAAGTCTTAAGCAAGACTTTTGACATCGCCATTAACGCTCCTGTATTGCCAGCGCTCAGGCACGCTTGTGCCTTACCGTCACGTACTAACTCGATTGCTAAACGCATTGAGCTTTGTTTGCGGTTTCTTAGGGCATGAACAGGACGATCTGACATAGCAACGACTTCAGTTGTATGTTTAATTTCGATGCGATTTTTTATTGCCGGTTCGGCAGACACTAAATGTTCGTCTATTTGCGACTTGTCGCCAACGAGTACGATTTTTAGGAGGGGGTTTAAGCGAAGTGCCTGCAAAGTTGCAGGCACTGTGATGCGGGGACCAAAGTCGCCCCCCATCGCATCTAACGCAAGCGTCAGATTTGTCATCAGGGTCTCAACAAATTACTTGTTGATAACCTTTTGACCACGGTAGAAACCGTCCGCAGTCACGTTGTGACGACGGTGAAGTTCACCACTCGTTGCATCCACTGATAATTGAGCTGTGCCCAAAGAATCGTGTGAACGACGCATTCCGCGCTTAGAACGAGATTTTTTATTCTGTTGTACAGCCATTGGCCCTGTCTCCTAGATTACTTGCTCTTCAGTTTTTCTAACACTGCAAACGGATTTGGACGCTCCTCTTGAGCGGGTTCGATCTCGCCTACTACTATATCTTGTTTACCAAGATGACAATCTTCATTCTCATGCATGGCAATCAAGGGCATAGCAACTATCAATTCATCTTCGATCAATTGATGCAGACGAATTTCGCCAATTTCATTGCACTCAATAGGCTCATACGCATCCGGGAGCTCATCGATTTCGGCTTCAGTCTTACAAAGACCAAAACTAAACTCGACCGTAACCTCAGTGGTAAATAGTGTCATACAACGTTGACAATCCAGAGTGAGCTCCGTCACAGCCTTCCCGTTAAGGTAGACTATCCCCTGTATATCGACGCCACATTCAAGCGACACTGCCACATCAGAACAGTCGCCGGCACATAATTCATTTAATCGCTTTAACTGCTTACCAGGCACCAAGCCTTCATAGGAAAGTTGGCTACTGGCAGCGCGAACGGGATCAATTGAAACCGGTATCTTTACTGTTTGCATAAGGCGCGCATTTTAGGTGAATTTTTACAGAAGTCAACACCCTTATACATTCTAGGTGATGAACTGCCGTTTGATTCAGCTAAGTGAGTTGTTAGGTAACCGCATTGTACAAGAAACACAGCAAGCATGACATTATATTTCATCTATAAATGCGTTTAAGTGTTCGTAATTCCATCGCGTTAATGTTTTTTTGTGACGCTCTTAATAAAGATGACCATAAACTGCAACCGATTCCCTCTATTCTCTCTCATTACGGGGCAATAAACCGCATTGATAAACATAAAATTCAAGTCTCTGAATAACGTAATATTATTAATAATCTAGCCATCAAAACCAATAATCATGCTCACTGGGCTGATAATACTACAGCGTTAGCGCGAGTAAGATGCCACCTTTAACGCTCGTAACTTCAAATTCTAGTGTAAGTATACTACCCCTTCTCAATTTTCTTATGCTCAAGGGTTTACGGGAGGGTGCTTTGGTACATGATAGCGATGACTACTTTCGCCTATGCCGCCAACTGTTTGTGGGTACATCAACTTATAAAGCGTAACGAAACCATTAAGCGCAAAGAACAAGAATGTGTTTCCCCCCTTACCACCTACACCTAATATTAATCACCCTATGATCGTGATTTTCAGTGTCACTTTACGTATTTATTCAAGTAAAATAATTCGTATAATCATCCATTCAAACGCGCCTATCATAATATCGCGATAAACACTTCAAGGCTTAAGTCTATGTCAGCTTCAATTGTTCTTGCTTCAACCTCACCTTTTCGCCAACAACTTCTGCAAAAACTTGCATTGGAATTTAGCTGTTGCTCTCCTGAAGTTGACGAAACGGCGTTAGATAATGAGTCACCAACCGATTTAGTTTTGCGCTTAGCAAAACTCAAAGCCGCTGCAGGTGTACAGCGCAATCCCAATAGTATAGTGATAGGTTCAGATCAAGTCGCCGTGATCGATGGACAAATTATTGGTAAACCATTAACTCGTGAAAAAGCGATTGAACAACTAACAGCTGCTAGCGGGCAAGCAATTACCTTCTATACAGGCCTTGCTGTACATAATGGTAAGAATTCGCATGTGGAAGCGATCGTTGAGCCCTTTATTGTCCACTTTCGGACTCTGAATCATCAGCAGATCTGTCGTTATGTCGATATGGAACAACCTTTCTACTGTGCAGGCAGCTTTAAAAGTGAAGGGCTTGGGATCTCATTATTTGAGAGATTAGAAGGAAAGGACCCAAACACACTTATTGGATTACCATTAATTTCACTAATAGACTTGCTTCATTTACAGGGTGTGGACGTACTTTAATTCCCCGCACGATACTAACAACAGCTCCATTGGGGGCTGAAAATATACAGCAGATTAATAATACCTCTACTAAAATTTAGCTACTAATTGGAATAGATGTCGTCATTTAATCTACGTAGAACAATAGAAATCTACAACAAACAGGCAGTTAATTAAGGCTTTATAGAGTACAGACGGCATAACTTTTGAGCAAGGATTATGACCAACATTGAAGAAGCGCTAGCTTTACTTGCAGCACCTTGTACCGATGAGCGCTTCTTTACTCGTGCATTAGGCGCCTTAACGCTTGTGACACATTGTCGTTGGGCGGGCTTTGCTCGTCCATCAAAGCGGGCAGGCTTCGCTGAGGTCATAGCATTTTGTGACCAACAAAAAAGTTTACCTCGGTTTGAATTTGAACTAAAAGGTTCCCCCTGTGAACGGGTATATATAGAAAAAGAAAAACTCCATTTTACCTTTAGTCGTGATCTACAAAAACGGTTTCCAGATTTTCATATCATCAAAACCTTGGGGGCAAATAGTTACCAAGCAGAAAAAATAATAAGTGAAACGGGTGAAGTACTCGGTCACATTTTCGTGTTAGATCCCCATCCCCAAACTGAAAACAGCAAATCCATGGCCTTTTTTAGGCTACTGGCACAGCGAATTGGTGTTGAATACCATCGATATCTTGTCACCAAAAAACTAGAGCAGCGTCAACAGATGATAGCTTCGTCTGAACAATATATGTCATTTGTCGATACTGATTACATTTACCGCGTCGTTTCCAAAGGTTATGAGACATTATTTAACCTCCCCCAAGATCAGATCATTGGCAAATCCGTTATAGAACTTCACGGCCTGGAAACGTTTGAACATCAGATAAAACCATTACTGGACCGATGCTATAAAGGTGAGCAAATCAAAACTCAAATTTGGGTTCACCCGCCCAATATTGAAAGCCCATTATTTCTCGACGTGCATCATAACCCCTACTTTAATTCGGCAGGAAAAATTAGAGGCTCCATAGTGTCAGCTCACAATATTACCGAGCTTGAGCACGCAAAAAACAAAGTCGAATATCTGGCCAATCACGACTACCTTACCGGCTTAGCTAACAGGCGCGCATTATTCCAACTTTTTGAAAAACTCATAGAGGTAGGCCGACGCAATGGTAGGAAACTGGCGATTGCATACTTAGATATTGATGAATTCAAGTCAATTAATGATAAGTATGGCCACCAAATAGGTGATCAGGTGTTAAAAGCGGTCGCGAATATTTTGACTGAAACTAGCATACAAGGTGATGCTGTGGCCCGTATTGGTGGTGATGAGTTTCTTCTAATCACCACCTTAGAATGTAAACAACATCCTTTTGGCTACCAAAGCTTACTATATAGGCTCAGAAAGCAACTTGAGCGAGCACTCTGCACCCATATTACGATCAATGGAGCGCCAATCAAGATTAGTGCCAGCATTGGGCTTCATCTAGTCGATGATACTTCGGTTGAATTATCTTCGCTTATTAGCTGTGCCGATAATGAGATGTTTAAACATAAACAAACCAGAGCGATTCGGGTTTAACGGTCAAATGCAGCAATTGCAAATTGCAAAGCACTTATTGCCATGTTTTAAACACCGTTTAGTCGTGCGTCTTAGTCAACATTATCTGAGCTAGCGTTATCTTAACCAGAATCGCTTGAGTAAGACTGAAGCCCCCTCTCACTCAGATTGGAATACCATTAAGTATAAGAGAGTGACTAAATAAAATTACGCCAGTACACCGAGTAAATCTATCGGCTTATGGATAATGGCTTTAGGTTTGGCAAGCAGCAATTTTGACTCACTATGTGCACCATAACTCACGCCAATTGCATCAACCCCGGCATTATTGGCCATATTAAGATCATGCAGTGAATCGCCGACCATAATAGCACGCTCAGGCTTAACCTTAAGCTCTTCTAGTAACTCGTGGATCATATCAGGGTTGGGCTTACTCTTTGATTCATCGGCGCAGCGACTTGATTCAAAGTGGCGCGCCAACCCTGTTTCATTTAATACACGGTTTAACCCATTACGGCCTTTTCCTGTTGCGACAGCAAGGCGATAATCCCTTGCGCTCAACTCATTCAATAACAGTTCACTGCCATCAAACATCGGACTCGGCGTAGAATTAAGTGTTAAGTAGTGCTCTTTATACGAATTAATCATGGGTTCGAAATCTGCTACAGGCATCATCGGATATAGCGTTTTGAGCGCTTCATCCATAGACAGACCAATCACATCTCGTATCGCTAACTCTGACGGGCTAACCATAGATAACGACATGGCCATCTGCTGCATGCAGGTAACAATTTTACTGATGGAGTCCATTAAGGTTCCATCCCAATCAAAGATGACTAATTCGTAGGGCTTCATACTTTCTTTAACTTCTTTAAGGTTGATTCGAGTATTAGATCTAGTGGGGCTTTAACTTGCATCACTTCTTCAGTTTCTGGATGAGTAAACTTAAGTTGAGCCGCATGTAAGAACAACCTGTTTAAGCCTTGTGCCCGCATTGAGTCATCAAACTTTTGTTCACTGTACTTTTCATCGCATGCAATCGGGTGTCCTGCGAACTGGCAATGAACACGGATCTGATGGGTTCGCCCAGTAACAGGACTGGCTTGCACTAACGTTGAATCGCTATAACGCTGCAAAACCTTAAAGCGAGTTTCAGACTCTTTACCCTCTTTATTCACGCGAACAATTCGTTCACCTGATTTAAGCGTTAACTTAAGTAATGGTGCTTTAATGACTTTGTCGTGGCTCTGCCACTCGCCTCTCACAAGCGCTACATAGTCTTTTTGCATCTTCTTATATCTCAGTTGATCATGAAGATGTCTTAAAGCACTTCGTTTCTTAGCGATCAGTAACACACCAGAAGTTTCTTTATCTAGGCGGTGAACCAACTCTAGAAACTTTTGCTGAGTACGTAAAGAGCGCATCGCTTCAATCACACCAAACTCAACGCCACTACCACCGTGAACAGCAATACCTGATGGCTTGTTGAGGACAATGAGATACTTATCTTCAAAAAGGATCCGTTCTTCAAGCTGAGACACTTTAGTCAGCTTAGCCGAAGGACCTGGTTTGCTATCACTTTCAGACACTCTGACAGGAGGAATACGGACAATGTCACCATCGGCTAATTTATACTCAGGCTTAATACGCTTTTTATTAACTCGCACTTCACCTTTACGCACGATCCTGTAGATCATACTTTTAGGTACACCCTTGAGTTTTGTCAGAAGAAAATTATCGATACGTTGTCCAACGTGGTCTTCATCAATAGTAACCAATTGAACTTGTGCTTTTTGAGATGGAGTATTCATGCTGCGCCGTTATGTATTTCGTTACGGCACATTGTACAACAACTCAAAAGAATTGTGCCTTTCCATTTGCTGATTTTATCTATTATTGCTATATTTCCCCCGCTAACGGTGATAACCCGTGGATAAAGTATCCACCAATCAGCCTAGTGTTACGTTACAGAATGAGACTAAAAATGTTTACGGTTTGATAGTAAATCATTGATTTACGGGTCGTTGTATCAATCAAAAGGCCAGTACATGCGCCTTCACGACTAAATTAAAACGAAAACCCAACTTACGACTGGTTTCTCAACTGGAAACGCTCCAATTTCGAAGAATAATTTTAACTCGTCGTCAGACGCTACCATTTCGAATTGGCATTACTGGAAAGTATTTTAAGAATTTATGGGGTTGGTTGACATTTAACAACGAATTCCTTGTTTTTTATAAACATAAAAAAATAAGCCATAAATAGGATGCGACACGCAGAGAATGCGTCTAACAGCAATGCGCACCTTGCCTAGAGACTGACCGTGAGGTTTTGTTTTATAATCCTAGGCCCGTAATGCAGTGAAATAAGTATCGTTTGATGACCTTTATTAAAGAAGAATTACGTCATCATGAAACGGATGTTAATCAATGCGACTCAATCTGAAGAGTTGCGCGTTGCCCTTGTTGATGGGCAACAACTGTATGATTTGGATATTGAAAGCCCAGGTCATGAACAAAAGAAAGCCAATATTTACAAAGGCACAATCACACGAGTAGAACCGTCTCTTGAAGCGGCTTTCGTTGATTATGGTGCTGACCGTCATGGCTTCTTACCCCTTAAAGAAATTGCTCGTGAATACTTTCCTAAAGGTTATTCTTTCCAAGGCCGTCCTAACATTAAGGAAGTGGTTAAAGAAGGTCAGGAAGTCATCATTCAAATTGATAAAGAAGAGCGCGGCAATAAAGGCGCCGCACTGACTACCTTTATCAGTCTTGCAGGTTCTTACCTTGTATTAATGCCAAACAACCCTCGTGCTGGCGGTATTTCACGTCGTATCGAAGGTGATGAGCGTACCGAGCTTAAAGCTGCACTAGCAGAGCTTGAAGTACCACAAGGCATGGGTCTAATTGTACGCACCGCTGGTGTAGGCAAAGATCCAGCTGAACTAAAGTGGGACTTAAAAGTACTTCAGCACCACTGGGCGGCAATCAAAGAAGCTGCAGAGAGTGCGCCAGCACCGTTCTTAATCCATCAAGAAAGTAACGTTATCGTTCGCGCGATCCGTGACTACTTACGCCGTGATGTTGGCGAAATCTTGATCGACCACCCGCGTATTTATGAGCAGGCAAAAGAGCACGTATCTCTTGTTCGCCCTGACTTTGTAGAGCGTATTAAGCGTTACGATGCTGAAGTTCCACTGTTTACGCATTACCAGATTGAAACTCAAATCGAGTCTGCATTCCAACGTGAAGTACGTCTACCATCTGGTGGTTCGATTGTTATCGACCCAACAGAGGCTCTAACCTCTATCGATATTAACTCTGCTCGCGCAACTAAAGGCGGCGACATCGAAGAGACAGCACTTAATACTAACTTAGAAGCGGCTGATGAAATTGCACGTCAATTACGTCTACGTGACTTAGGTGGTTTAGTTGTTATCGACTTCATCGATATGACACCAGTACGTCATCAACGTGAAGTTGAAAAGCGTATGCAAGATGCGGTACATCACGATAGAGCACGTGTACAGTTAGGCCGAATTTCACGTTTTGGTTTAATGGAAATGTCACGTCAACGTCTGCGTCCTTCATTAGAAGAGTCTGCAGCGCACCTATGTCCACGCTGTCATGGACAAGGTACTATCCGTGGTACAGAATCTTTAGCGCTATCAATTCTTCGTCTAATGGAAGAAGAAGCAATTAAAGAGAACACATCGCAAATTGAAGCGGTTGTTCCAGTTGATGTTGCAGCGTTCTTATTGAACGAAAAGCGTAAAGCGATCCGTATTACCGAAAAGCGCCATAACGTTGAAGTGTATGTCATTCCAGATCCAAACATGACAACCCCTGATTACCGCGTAGTTCGCCATCGTAAAGATGACGAGATCAGCGAATCTAGCTACAAGCTACTTGAAAAAGAAGAAGCTAAGCTATACGAGCCTCGTAAACTTGAACGAGCTGCGGCGCCTCAACCAGCATTAAAAGGTTTCTCTACACCAAAGAAAATTGAAGTAGAAGAAACTAAGCCTGTGGCAGCACCTAAGAAAGAAGAAGCACCTGGTTTCTTCGCTAAGATTGCCGCTGCTATTAGCTCACTATTTGGCGCTAAAGAAGAGCCAAAGACTGAGCCTAAGAAGCAAGATAAAGACAGCCGTAATCAAGGCCGTAATAATAATCGCCGTAATAGCAATCGTCGTAACGATCCTCGCCGTAACCGTAACGACAATCGCAGCGACAATCGTAATGATGCTGAGCCATCTAAAGATAAGAGAACGAAAAACAGTCGTAATGAAAATTCTGACACGCGTTCAACATCTGAAGAGACAACCAAACGTCAACCTCGTAACGACAAGCCGCGCAAAGAGACGAAAGTTGAAGCTCCAGCTATCGAGCAGCCTAAGCAAGAAGCTGCACGTGAACGTCGCCAGCGTCGTAACATGCGTCGTAAAGTACGTGTAAACAACGAGCAACAAGAAGAAACTAAAGTAGAGGTCGCGTTAACTGAAGCGCCAGTGCAAGCTAAAACATCAAATGATGATAAGCCTGCGCGTCCAAAGCGTCAGCCACGTAAGCCAAAAGCAAAAGTTGAAACTGTTGACACTGCTGAACAAACAGATGCGATAACAAACGTTGAAGCCCCTGTAGCGGTAGAGACTCAGGTTGAAACATCAACAGCTGTCGAAGTTAAAACTGACACACAAGTAGAAGCTGTCGAATCAAAAGTTGAAATGACTGATGAGACTCACTCTGCAGAAGAAAATGGTCGTGAGCCTCGTGAAGGTCAGCGTAGAAGTCGTCGTAGCCCACGTCACTTACGTGCAGCGGGACAGCGTCGTCGTCGTGACGAAGATTCTCAGCATAATGAAGATGGTTCATCTGTTCCTGTTTTCGTTCCTAACGATGTTGAAAACGCAGCAGCAACGACTCAAGCACCGGTTATAGTGGTTGAAGAGACAACAATAGAGCCAATACAAGTTGAAGCTCCTGTGGTTACAGCACCAGTTGCAGCACCTACTGAAGTTAAAGCCCAAGCGCCAGTGGTCACAGCACCAGTTGAAGCGCCTACTGAAGTTAAAGCTCAAGCACCTGTGGTCACGGCACCAGTTGAAGCGCCTGCTGAAGTTAAAGCCCAAGCGCCAGTGGTTACAGCGCCGGTTGAAGCTCCTGTTGAAGTTAAAACTGAAGCGCCAGTAGTTACTGCGCCTGTTGAAGTTAAAACTGAAGCGCCAGTGGTTGAAGCTGCTCCTGAAGTTAAAGCCCAAGCGCCAGTGGTCACAACAGCTGTTGAACCGAAAGCTGAAGCTAAACTAGGCGCGTCAGCCCCTATGGCTAAGCCTGCTGCAATTAAACCTACCCAGCAAACAGTGGTAGATACGCCAATTGCTGAAAAAGCGCCTGCTGTAAAGGCTACTGTTGAAGTTAAGCCTGTAGCCAAAGCTGCTAGCCGTTTTGGTTCTATGGTAATGTCAGACACAACTAAGCCAACAGTTGAAAGCAGAGAAAATATTGCGACCCCTACAGGACGCCAATATGAAACTATTGACTCTGGTGACACTGCAAAACCAAGAACTGCAAACAGTGCCAATTCAGAAACTGTTCGCACGTAACCTGAGTTAATCAGTTTGCCAAAAAGCCATGCAGCAATGCATGGCTTTTTTATATTCAAGCTGCGGTAATTTTGTTAGTATTCGCGGCCAATACCCCCAACTATTTCAACAACTTTCCAACAGAGGTTAAATGTTCGATCTTATTCGTCACAAAACTGCCAGTCATAGAGCAGATTTATTATCAGGACTCACCGTAGCCTTAGCTTTGGTTCCTGAAGCTGTTGCATTTGCATTCGTCGCTGGTGTTGAGCCAATGGTTGGTTTGTATGCAGCATTTATTATGGGACTTATCACTGCATTGATTGGTGGCCGCCCAGGTATGATCTCTGGTGCCACTGGCGCCATGGCGGTCGTGATGGTTGCGCTTGTTGCTGAACATGGAGTTCAATACTTATTTGCCGCAGTAGTACTTGCAGGCCTTATTCAAGTTTCAGCCGGTATCTTCAAACTCGGTAAATTTATCCGTATCGTTCCCTACCCTGTAATGATAGGTTTTGTGAACGGTTTAGCGATTGTTATCTTCCTTGCTCAGTTAGGTCAATTTCAAACACCCGACGCAAATGGTGTGATGACTTGGTTACCGCAAAACCAACTATTACTCATGTTAGGCCTAGTCGCACTAACCATGGCGATTATCCAGTTCTTACCTAAAATCACGACAGCGATCCCCTCTTCGCTAGCTGCGATTTTGACGGTAACATTGCTCGTTACCTTCTTGAATTTAGATACTCGAACCGTTCTCGACTTCCTTAAATCAATGAGCGGTAATGACAACGCAACGATTGCAGGTAGCTTACCGACCTTCTCTATTCCAGCTGTCGAGTTTACGCTAGAAACCTTATACATCATTTTACCTTACTCACTTATTCTTGCTGCTGTAGGTCTAATCGAATCATTACTAACGCTTACCGTTATTGATGAGATGACAGGCACTCGTGGCCGTGGAAACAAAGAGTGTATTGGTCAAGGTGTCGGTAACATCACGAGTGGCTTCTTTGGTGCCATGGGTGGTTGTGCCATGATTGGCCAATCGATGATCAATATTAACTCTGGCGGCCGTGGGCGCTTATCAGGCATTACTGCAGCAGTGGCTCTACTTGCTTTCATTTTGTTCGGCTCAGCACTTATCGAAATGATCCCGCTAGCAGCCCTCGTCGGTGTGATGTTTATGGTGGTCCTAGGTACATTTGAATGGGCTAGCTTTAAAGTGATGCGCAAAGTACCAAAACATGACGCATTTGTTATTATTCTAGTGACAATTGTCACCGTATTTACCGATTTAGCTTTCGCTGTATTTGTGGGTGTTATCGTGTCTGCACTGGTGTTCGCTTGGGAACATGCTAAACACATTAATGTTGAAGTGAGCGAAGATCAAAATGGCTGGAAAGTCTATAAGCTTAACGGTCCACTCTTCTTTGGCTCAGTGGCAGAATTTTTGGAGTTATTCCACGCTAAAACGGATCCTCAAGATGTGATTGTCGATTTCCAAAACTCGCGCGTGTGCGATCACTCAGCCCTAGATGCTATCGATACGTTAGCAGAGCGATATGTGAGCGCAGGTAAACGTTTACATTTACGTCATTTAAGCAATGACTGTAAAGAATTACTCGCGAAGGCCGGTGATCTCGTTGAAGTCAATCTAATTGAAGATCCACATTATAAAGTTGCTGACGATAAGCTTGACTCATAAGCGCTAGCTATCGACGACGATTAACGAAAAAGACAGGCAATGCCTGTCTTTTTGAGACTGTAACTAACTTTGTGTAACTGCTTATCAAACTGTACTCTAAAAAGAGTCAAGGATAGGCGTATAATCA